>CALCQT010000165.1 GCA_937894825.1 uncultured Anaerolineaceae bacterium | reverse complement strand
AGGAATTTCGACAGGCTGCGATTTTGTTTACCCTGGTTTCCGCCATCGCTGTGACGCTTGGATTCGTAATCAATACGGCGGCGGGGATTCTTGTCCTCGTTTTTGCCGCCGCGTGCGGCGCAGTGTTTTACTTGCATACCCAGGCTCGCTACCAAAGCATTGCGCGAATTTCCGATCAAATTGATCTTGTGCTTCATCATGCGGACCGTTTGTACATTGGCGAATCGGATGAGGGCGAGCTTGCCATCCTGCAAAGCGAGATTACAAAAATGACGCTGCGCATTCGAGAGCAAAATGACGCACTGAAAAAAGAAAAAGAACATCTTGCCGAGTCGCTGGCTGACATTGCGCATCAGCTTCGAACCCCGCTCACGTCTGCGAACATCATCCTGTCATTACTGGAGAATAATCCTGATGAAATAGAGCGGAAAGCACTGGTACGCGAAACAGAGGACTTGCTGGCACGGATGGATTGGCTGCTGACTGCTTTGCTGAAAATCTCCCGGTTGGATGCAGGCGTTGTGACGTTCCAAAGCGAGCCGATTGCGGTAAAAGGCTTGATCCACGCCGCACTGCGTCCGCTCCTGATCCCAATGGAGCTGCGCAGTATTGATTTGCATATAGACGCAGCGGAAGGCGTGATGATTCAAGGCGATTCCGGTTGGCTTTCGGCGATCATTGAAAGATTGAAATTGCCTGTATCGATACATCGCTGTTTAGCGAGATTGCGATTCATGATAACGGCGCGGGCATTGAAAACGAAGACCTGTCACGCCTGTTTGACCGGTTTTATCGCGGGAAAAGCGCAAATGCAACCGGATACGGAATTGGGCTGGCGCTCTGCAAAATGATTATCATCAGGCAGGGCGGAACGATCAGCGCAAAAAATCATCCCCAGGGCGGTGCGGTATTCACGATTCGCTTCCCAAAGTGACGGATCTCTCACCTGCAAGTCACTGCAGTGTAAGGTGAAAGTTCTATGATTAGAATCACCTATTAGGAGAATGGAGACTCACATCATGGAGCTAATCAAAATTGAGAATCTGTGCAAGATCTATGGCAAGGGCGAAAATCAGGTCACCGCGCTTGACCATGTGTCGCTGACAATCGAAAAAGGTGGATTTACCGTGATCATCGGTTCCTCCGGCTCGGGAAAATCTACCTTGCTTCACATCATTGGCGGGGTGGATCTGCCGACGAGTGGAAAGGTCTATTTGGACGGGCAGGATGTATATGCCCAGAACAATGAAAAACTGGCTATTTTCCGCAGACGCCAGGTCGGTCTGATTTACCAGTTTCACAATCTTATTCCTACCTTGAATGTAGTGGAAAACATCACCCTGCCGGTTTTGATGGATAAACGGAAGGTCAACACGGAACGACTGGATGACCTGCTTGCGATGCTTGGGCTGCAGGACCGCCAAACGCATCTGCCCAATCAGCTTTCGGGTGGCCAGCAACAGCGCGTTGCCATCGGGCGGGCTTTAATGAACGCTCCGGCTGTCATGCTGGCGGACGAACCCACGGGCAGCCTGGACAGCCGAAATGGACATCAAATCATCAAACTGCTGAAAGAAAGCAATAAAAAATATGGACAGACGCTGATTATTGTCACCCATGATGAAAATATCGCGCTGCAGGCAGATCGTATTATTGGCCTTTCGGATGGCAAAGTGACGCGGGATGAGCGGATGGTGCGGCCATGAATATTTTTAACAAAATCGCCCTGCAAAGCATGAAGAAAAACCGGACCCGGACGATCGTCACGATGACCGGCGTTGCACTGTCTGCCGCCATGATTACGGCAACCGTTACCTTTGGCCTTTCTCTGATGGACTATGCGGCGGCGGGGGCTGCTCTCAAATACGGTGATTGGCATGTGGCGTTTTTAGACGTTGATTCCTCTTTTGTACAGGAGCGGACCCTCGATCACGAGGTTACAGATACGGTAATCACTGAAAACATTGGTTATGCAACGCTTGACGGTGGAAAAAATCCTGACAAACCCTACCTTTTTATAACCAGCTTCAGTCAGGAAACCTTTGATGCCTTACCCATAACCCTGCTTTCGGGCAGGATGCCGGAGACGAGCAGTGAGATTCTTGTCCCGACACACGTTGCGTCAAACGGTAGCGTTGTGATCCCGGTTGGGGAGACAATTTCTCTTTCTGTCGGAAACCGCACAGACGGGAATAGAAAGCTGGGACAGCACGACCCTTATATCTCCGGAGAAGCATTTGAAGCTACCGAAGAGAAAGTCTATACCGTTGTAGGCTTTTATGGGAGACCTGCGTTTGAAGAATATACTGCCCCCGGCTATACCATGATTACAAAAACTGATGCGGAGACGCGGGCAGACAGTCTTAACCTGTTTGTCAGGTTAAAAAATCCGCGCCAGGTTCATTCTTACGCCGCTGATAAAGCCGGGAACCATGCATTGATCTTTAATAATGAGGTACTGCGTTTTATGGGTCTTTCGGATAATTCGGACGATCATGTGTTCAGGGCCCTTTTGTACTCCATTGGCGGCATTGTGATTGCCATCATCATGGTAGGATCCATCTTTCTGATTCATAACGCTTTTAGCATCTCATTGAATGAGCGTATACAGCAGATCGGGATTCTTTCCTCAGTGGGCGCCACAGCAAAACAAATACGATATTCGGTGCTGTTTGAAGGGTTTTGTATTGGGGTGATCGGTATCCCCATTGGTATTTTGATAGGACTTGGCGGCATTCGGATTGTGATTTCTGTTGTCGCAAAGAATTTCAATACCATTATGTACAGCGGCGTTCCATTAACCTTGCATGTGTCTGTTCTCACGGTTGTCGGGGCGGCGGTTGTCAGCCTGGGTACGATTTTAATTTCAGCAGCTATCCCGGCAAAAAAAGCCGCCAATATGCCCGTGATGGAATGTATTCGCCAGACGAACGAAGTAAAGGTGGAAGCAGGCACCGTCGAAACGTCAAAGCTTGCGGAATGTATTTACGGTTTGGAGGGAACGCTTGCACTGAAGAATTTTAAGCGAAACAAAAAACGCTATCGCAGCATTGTGTTGTCGCTTGTTTTAAGTGTCGTGCTGTTTATATCGACCAGCTCTTTTGTAACAGATTTGAAACAGACAATGGCACAGACATTGGCATTCACCACTTATGACATCGGTTTTGGAACGAAGGATATGGACGATGGTGAAATGCTTAGGCTTTATGACAAGCTGAGAACAGCGAAGGGTGTTACCGAAAGCTCCTATCAGGCTGTTATGGCGTATTTCTGCATTGTTCAGGCTGATGAACTCTCAGATATTTACTGGAGATATGCCGGTGAATCTTCAATGGACGAAACGGTGGCGCTTCCGATGGAAATCCAGTTTCTGGATGACACGACTTATCTGAACATCCTTGCGAGCGCGGGCCTGCCGGCAGCGGAATATACCGGAGAAAACGCAAAAATGATTGCCATAGCCAAAATGCAGCCTGGCAGCGATGAGAAGAAGGGAGAAAAAGCAGTTGACGAGTTTCGCAACATGTTTAAGCGTTCTTCCATTGAGGCTACGCTGATTCCCGCAACAAATGACGAGCCGAATCGGGAACAGGAGCGAAGCGTAAGCATCGCATTTGTCGAAACTGTGTCGCCGGATATCCCCCCATCAAGAGAGACCTCTGCATACGCCGAACAGCACGACTACTTTTTTCAGCTGATGGCTCCCTGGTCGCTTAAGGAGAAGCTCGCCTTCGGTACTTCGGCAGATCTCAGGGTCAAGGGTATGACTTTTTCTTCGGAGAATCCATCCCAGTCGATTACTGAAATGAAAACGATGATTCGGGATGCGGGAATAACAGCCGCGTATATGCTGGTGAATCTGTTGGAGGTGCTTGAGGAAAACCGGAATTATATCTTTATTGCCAATGTGTTCGCTTATACGTTTATCATTATGATTTCGCTGATAGCGGTTGCGAATGTGTTCAACACGATTTCCACGAATATCCAGCTGCGCAGGCGGGAGCTTGCTATGCTCCGCTCGGTAGGGATGTCTGACCGGGATTTCAACAAAATGATGCGCTTTGAATGTGTCCTTTATGGGGTCAGGGCGCTGCTCATCGGGCTTCCCATCGCGGTCGTTTCCTCCTGGCTGATTTATAAAGGAATGTTCATTGGCGGCGCTGACGAAATCATTTTTGAGCTGCCGTGGGTCAGTATCGGAATCAGCGTGTTTAGTGTGCTTCTTGTCATATTTGCCACCATGCTATATGCCGTCAGCCAGATCAAAAAAGAAAATATCATTGACGCGCTTCGGGATGACATGACATGATCCAATAGGAAGGCGTCCTGCCCAATGGGGAAAAAACAAAGACGCAGCAGGCGATATTTTGCGGCCAAAATGTCGTCAACCGGCTGATTGTAGTTGAGAAGTGAGCTGTTCCTATTTTCCATAATGGTTGAGATGTTCGTTTAAATAACGCCCGGTGAAGCTGTTCGCGTTGCTGCGGATCTCAAACGACGTTCCGGAGGCCACAACCTGTCCGCCGTGGACGCCGCCTCCCGGGCCCATATCGATCACATAATCAGCGTTCGCGATCAGGTCCAGGTCATGCTCAATCAGGATGATGGTGGCTTCATTTTGCAGCAGGGTGTCGAGCACATGGATCAGTGCCCGAATATCCTGCGGATGCAGGCCGGTAGTGGGCTCATCGAAAAGATACAGCGTGCCTTTCTGCAAACGACCCATTTCGGATACCAGCTTGAGCCGCTGCGACTCCCCGCCTGAAAGGGAAGGCGTCGGCTCGCCCAGCGTCAGATAGCCCAGTCCCAACGCCTCCAACGCGTTCAGCTTGTCAATAATTTCGCTTTGTCGGGTAAAGACGTCTTTTGCCTTACTTAACGAAAGTGCTAAAATTTGATCGATTGAATAACCCTCCCATGTTACGGCGAGCGTTTCAGGGTTATATCTTTTCCCTCCGCAGGTAGGACAGGTCAAATCCATTTCCGGAAGATATTGGATATCCAATTTCAGAAATCCCGAACCGCCGCATTCTTCACAACGCCCGTCTCCGACGTTATACGAAAAGCGATCCAGATCCCATCCTTTTTCTTTCGCCATGTCCGTTTTGGCGAATAAGGTGCGAATATGATCAAAAATACCGGAATAGGTCGCGACCGTGGAACGCACATTTTTCCCCACGGGTACCGCATCGACCGAAGTCACACGACGAATGCCTGTGCTGTCCAATGCTCTCACATGGTTAGGCAGCGGCTGATTTTTGAGGTTTGCCGTCAACGCGGGGATCAGACTGTCCAGCACCAGCGCGGTTTTGCCGGAGCCGGAGACGCCAGTCACGGCAGTCATTCTGCCAAGCGGAAAATCCGCGCTCAGATTGTGGAGCGTGTATAAATCACCGATCTCGATATGGATTTTTCCCTTTTCAAAAAGCTGCTCTTGTGGGCATTGTTCGCGCGCCAGCAGCGGGGCCGCCCCGCTCAGATAAGGCGCAATGATCGATCGCTCATTCTTTAAGATCTGTGCGGTAGGCCCTGAATCCACTACCATACCGCCGGCTTCGCCCGCGCCCGGACCGATTTCAATCAGCCAATCCGCCTGCTGCAAAATGCTGATATCGTGATCCACGACGATAACGGAATTTCCCTGTTTCCATAAACTGTCCAGGACCTGAAACAAACCTTCCAGATTGGCCGGATGCAACCCGATGGAGGGTTCGTCCAGGATGTAAAGCACACCGGTGGTTTCCGCTTTCAATGTGCGCGCGAGTTGAATGCGCTGCAGCTCACCTGTGGACAGGCTGTTACCGGCCCGGCCCAACGTCAGATAATCAACTCCAAAAGCAAGCAGTGGTGCAATCCGGTCCTGGAATTCTGCCGTCAGCTGCTGCGATAGGGGACGCATCTCTTTCGGGAGAGTTCCTGTAATTTCAGCTGCGTATTTTTGCAGCACATCCAGCGGCATGGCGCTGACCTCAGCGATATTTTTCCCTGCTACCTGACTTTCCAGCGCACGCGGAGCGAACCGGCTGCCGTGGCAAGCCGGACAGCGGCCCATGTGAAAAAACCTGTTTAGTCGGCTGCGGGATTTCTCGCTGTCGGTATGTTCGTAAGCGTGGATGACGGCGTCGCCCGCGTTCAGGAAGGTCGCATTAATATCGAAAAATTTGTCTCCTTTAGGGAGCGATTGCAGAAATACCTTGCGTGACTCTCCATGTAAAATAATTTCTTTTTGTTCGGGGAGCAAATCCCGGTAAGGGACATCGAGCGGGATCCCCAGCGCTTCCGCAGCCAGCGGGTAAAAAAACGAACCCGGGACGCGCCATCCGGCGACGGCGCCTTCCCGAATGGTCTTGTGCGGATCGGCGATCAGTACCGTTTCATCGATCGTTCTGGCTTCTCCGGTGCCGTTACAGGCGGTGCAGGCTCCCGCCGAATTGAACGAAAAATCTTCCGCACCGGGAGCGTTAAAAGTGGTATGGCAGATCGAACAGGTGATCTTCCCGGTCTGTGCCACTGAAAGTGTCGGCTCCACCCGGTGATGATTTGGACAGACGTGCGAACCAAGCCGAGAGAAGATCAGCCTCAGGCCGTTCAATGCTTCGGTCAGCGTTCCGACGGTACTGCGAATGGTGGGAACGGTTGGGCGTTGCCGCAGCGCCAGTGCGCTCGGCAAATAGCGAATGTTGTCCACATCTGCCCGGTTGGATTGTTCGATCCTGCGTCGAGTATAGGCGGATAGCGCCGCCAAATAACGGCGGGATCCTTCCGCATACAGTGTGTCGGTCGCCAGGGAACTTTTTCCTGAACCGGAGACGCCGCAAATCACGATTCGCGTGTTGAGAGGGATGTCGATATCAATATTTTTTAAATTGTTCTCTCTCGCGCCACGAACCTCGATTGCTTTAGGAAAATTGGCCTGGCTGTGAATTTCGTTCTTTTGACCGATCATTTGAAGTTCTCTTTCTTGATCCACTTCCGGGAGGCAACACCGGATATTGAGATAATCCATATTTAATTTTGAAATGAGTAAAACCAAAGTTCTAAATTCTGAAGACTATTGTATGCCGAATTTTTATAAACAGAGAAAATGCATTCCAAGGCAAGCGATCGGCAAGTGAACTTTATTCAGACAGAAGAAATCTGAATTTTCTGACGATGGACAACACCAGAGGACGGACGCGCGTCGTCCATCGCCGCAATGGAAACTGCGGCTAAGTCTGTCCAGCGCTTCTGGATTCGCTTCCTGCGCGTACCTGTTGCGTGTGGTCAGCGGATGGTCTGTGATTAACAATGCTTCGACGATTTTAGGTGATGTGTGAAATGTAATCAATCGTTTTATTTGACCCTATATTACTAATAGTAATGATACTATAAGTAATATATGAGGTGGTGAGATGGAAAGAATAATCTTGGGATTATTGATGCTTCAAAGATTGACGATTTATGAGATACACAAAACGGTAAAACAAAACCTTCAAGGCATTTGCAGCGATAGTTTGGGCAGCATCCAGGCGGCAATAAGAAAGCTGATGGCCGCAGGCTTAATTGTTTATGAGGAGTTTGTGGAAAATAGCGTGAACAAAAAACTATATTCTATTACCGATTCAGGCAGAGCGGTTTTTATTGATTGGATTAAAACCCCGATTGATATGAGTAAAGCCAAAAATATGGAATTAAGCAAACTGCTGTTTATGGGTCTTGTTCCGAAAGAAAAACGAACGGATTTGTTGACAGCGGTCATTGACGCACTAAAGGAGGAACTTGTTCATTTGGAAACAATTCAGAGCAGTGTAGGTGACCTGGAAAAAAGCATCGCGCCATTACTGGAATATCTTGAACAGGATATTGAATATAGTCGTGGCTTGCAGACAGCGACGCAAGAAATGGACAACTATGAGAACGTACTCGAAATAGCGAAATTTCAGTATGCGGCGCTGCAATTCGGCATTGACAGCGCAAAATTTCAAATTGATTGGTTTGAGGCCTTAGCAAAGAAAAAGGATGGGGAGATATGATCGTGAACGGTGTTGATAAAAAGAAAACGGTGCTTGGACTTATTGTTTTTATTATTGTTGCTTTATTTTGTGGCTGGCTGGGTGTCTTTATTGATTCCGTTTTGGAAGGCCAGCCCCAGGGTGAGACGCTCGGGATGGTTGTGTGGTTGATATTGCCACTATTGACGACACTGTTGATCAGAACTTTCGGAGGCGGCTGGAAGGATACCGGGTTTTCACCAAACTTCAAAGGGAATCTTGTGTGGTATGTGCTGTCCATTGTCCTGTTCCCGATCACCATGTTTGTTTTAATATGGATCGGTGTCGGGGTAAAATGGATTGAAACATCGCCGTTGGATTTGAAGCAAATCATTCCCGCAGTCGTGGGGAGTCTGGTGACTGTTTTTATAAAGAACATTTTTGAAGAATCGGTCTGGCGCGGATACCTGACACAAAAATTGCTGCTGCTTAAACTTCGTGATTGGCAATTGTATTTAATCGTTGGCGTAGTTTGGGGATTATGGCACTTGCCTTATAATCTGGTTTTTCTGCCGATGAGCGATATTCAAATGGTAGCGCCAATCAGCCGATTACAGTTTACTTTGTTAAACCTTATTACAACCTTCGCACTTACGATACTCTACACGGAATTTTTCAGGATAACGAAAAGTATATGGCCTATGGTTATTCTGCATACCGTATCGAATGCCGTCGTGAATCGCCTTTTTCTTGACGGAACGATCAGTGTCTTAAGTGGTAAAGAAGCGATTATTTCTCCCGTGATTGGCGTTGCACCGCTGCTGTTGTATGTTTTCTTCGGCTTATTATTACGAAGGTATCGCATAAAAAGGGAAAATGTGCAGGACGATATGATTTAGCGATCATCAGATTAAATGAACATCAGCTCTTTATTTGAAGAAAAAACAGAGCAGTCGAATAACCGGCTGCTCTGTTTTGTGATAATGTCTAGTTCGGATAAATAAGATTATCCGAGCGCAATCACGGAGACAGTTCCGGAAACTTCGTTCGCAACGAGCAGCAACGCGCCGCCGGTCGGGCTCTGATCGGCAGGGATGAAGTCAAGACCTTCGGGGCCGAGGTCACCGGCTGCATTCAAGGCTTCTTCGTAACCTTCTTCGCCATCTTCAACATCCATCGCCAGGCTGCGGGTGTTGATATAGTTTACGAACTTCGCATTGGCAGGGTCGGAGATATCATACATCATAATGCCGCTGACCCGTTCCAGCGCGACAAAGGCAAAGGTTTTGCCGTCAACGACACCGGTAATGACGTTTTCCGGTTCCGGACCTTTTTTGCCGCTGCGGTTGTCAACTTTCAAGTCTTTATGACTGCTGTTGAAGGCGCCCGGAACATACTGGGCGGTAATTTCCTCTAATTCGCTGCCGCTGGTATAAACCAGAGTCAGATTGTTGGCATCGTCCGCTTCATAGATGAAGAACGAACGGCCACCGAACAGGTATTTGCGGGTGTCTTTGTCGGTCAAACCCTTGATCAGCGCGGAATCCAGGGTTTCATATTCCGTTTCTTCACTGCCGTTGATGGATTCTTCCGTTACGATAACATTGGCAAAGTCGTTCCATTCACGGGCATCGCCTTCATTTGCGGTCAGGACATAGGTTTTGTCGCCAATTTGGGTTGCGGCAATCCCATCCGGCATCGGGACGCCGAAGAAGCCCGGTTCGGTTTTCAGAACGGCTTCTTTCCCTTTTTTGATCAGGTCCAGGGCGACTTCACTGTGATCGATGAATTCAAGCCCTTTCAGACTGACGAATTTTTTCTCGGCGATATCCAGCACGGCAATCGCGTTGTTTTCCTGTAAGGTCACGTAGGCGAAGTTGCCCACGAGGGCAATGTATTCCGGTTCAAAATCGACTGAAGGAAGCGCATCTTCTTTTGTGAGAACAAATTCAGGAAGCTCCTGCCCGTCAAAGTCCTCAAAGCCAACCTGGGTGGAAGCTTTTACGGGATCGGAATCATTGAGATCAATCACGGTTACGCTGCCAGCGGGGTCGGTGGCGCCTTCGGAATATCCTTCGCGCGGCTCACCTTCATCAGCGGTCAGAATCGTGTCATTGCCTGCGAAAATGATCATATCCGGCTGTTTCCCGGCGGGATAAAGCTGCTGAATTTCACCGTCGTAGTTCAGAACCGCAACCAATCCGTTGTCGTTGTGACCGGCGGCCTGAACCGCAACCGCAACAATGTCATGCGCTGTGTTGACCGCGACGCTGGTCAAATCGCCGTATTCAAAGGTTTCATAACCGGCAACCTTCTGAATTGCTTCAGCCAGATCGATACTTTTATCTGAGATAAGATTCTGTTCTTCCGGGCCGAGATTGACTGAACCATCATCCTGAACGGCGCTGATGTCAACAATATCCAGCGTTTTTTCAACGCCGTTTACCAGATACAGTTTGCCGTTGTCGGAATTGTATGCGACGATTTCGGCGATTCCGCCATCAGGATTTGCGTTGCCGGCTTTGTAACGTGCGATCAGACGCATGGAGAGCGCGCCTTCCAAATCCGAATAGCCGACAGTGGTGTAGGTTGCATCATCGGCGCTGGCTGATACGAAGGCGGTGAACACAAAAGCCACTGCCAGAATCAGCGTCATCATTTTTGTGACGTTCTGTTTTTTGAACATGGGTGAGCCTTTCTCTGCTTTTTTGATATGTTTTGGGCGGGTCGGGTTGTCTCAGAAAACGATTCATAATCGGACTGGCCACGACATTTGTACAAATCGTAGCATTAATATGTAAAATTTTTTATCATGAGAATGTAAAAAAACAGATAATCAATAACTTGACTGGATGTATTTCAGCATTCGGTATTTTGCAGCGAATCTCAGCAGGTTAATTTGTAATGAAATCAGATATTCCTGCTTCTCGAATTGAATGATGCCGATTCAACCTTATAAATAGAAAAATCTAAGAACTGTAAAGCTGTATCGTTTGTATGTTATGATGGGAACTGGTTATATTTAGGAATTGTATAGTAAGTTTAATAAGGTTATGAAGAAACATGAGGCAGATATGCATACAGAAAAAGAAATGATCAATAAAAAAAGTGAAACTTTATCCAAGGGGGAGTATCGTGCGTAAAGTGATCACAATTGTTTTAATTACCATTGCTATTTCGGTAGTAATTTATTTAGGGATTTCCCTGGTGCTGATATTTACCGATGCACCAGTCGAGCGACCTGCCGCTTCAGATGGCAGTGTTGGTTTTTCAGAGGCGATCGAGGCGGATTATTCAACGATGCCGGATACAATCACCTATACCGCTCGTGACGACAGTAACTTGCCATACCGGCGCTATGATGGCGGCACAGATCGCTTGATCGTACTGGTTCATGGTTCCGGATGGCACGGAATGCAATTTCACCCGATGGCGAGCAAGCTTGCGGCAAGCGGTCTGGGGACGGTCGTGGTGCCGGATTTGCGCGGGCACGGTGTCAGTCCGGAGCGTCGCGGCGATGTGGACTACATTGGTCAGTTTGAGGACGATTTGGATGATCTGATTAAGGCGATGCAAGCGGATCAAAGTTATGGCAAAGTGGTGCTGGGCGGCCATTCGTCCGGCGGCGGCTTAGTCGTACGTTTTGCGGGCGGTGACTATAAGGATGTTGCGGATGAATATATCCTGATGGCTCCTTATTTGAAGTACGACGCGCCCACTACGAAGGCGAATTCCGGCGGATGGGCACATACGGCGACACGGCGTATCATCGGGCTCACGATGCTTAACAATGTGGGTATCACCTGGCTGAACTACCTGCCGGTGATCAGTTTCGCCATGTCAGATGAAGTGCTGGATGGGCCTTTGGGCAATACGGCCACAACGAGTTATAGTTTCCGTTTGAATACCGCTTTTGCGCCGCGGATGAATTATGAATCTGATCTGGCCGCAATGAAACAGCCGTTTCTTTTGATTGCGGGATCCGAAGACGAGGCGTTTTACGTTGAGGAATACCAGCCGCTGATCTCCGCACAGACCGATAGCGGCGATTATGAAATCCTTGACGGAATCAGCCATATTGGCGTTACGACAGACCCGCGGGCGATTGATGCGATCGCCGGGTGGCTTGAAGCGCATTGATTGTCTTGTTTTGATTGTATTTTATTGAAAACCCCTGATTCCCAGGGGTTTTCTGTTCTCTGAGATCGACCGTGATCTGGTACGAGTGACGGGAATTCATAAATTGTGATCTCATCTGAGAAATTAAGAAACGCCATCCATAGGTCCGTTTCTCTATGATTCACCATGCCGATATTTGCATAATTTAAAAGACGATTATCGATTCTGCGGTAGAATAAGCATACCGATTCGATAAAATATGTAATGTTTACTGATATAACAGAAAATTTAAACTTGGGAGAAATTCATGGGTAAAAACTCGCCAGGAACCATCGAAGTTATTTGCGGCTCGATGTTTTGCGGGAAAACTGAGGAATTGATCCGCCGCTTGCGGAGGGCGATCATCGCCAAAAATCATGTGCAGGTTTTCAAACCAATTATCGATAATCGTTATGTGGTTGAACGGGTTCATTCCCACGCGGGATTGGAAATTGATGCGCAACCGATTTCTAATATTAATGAAATCTATGAACACCTTATCCAAGAGACGACGGTTATTGGGATTGACGAAGCGCAATTCTTCAGTGATGACATCATCCGGATTGTAGATGACCTCAGCGAACAAGGGCATCGTGTGGTGGTGGCAGGGTTGGACATGGATTTTCGCGGTGAACCGTTCGGACCGATGCCGATCTTAATGGCCAAAGCGGAGAAAGTTGATAAATTGGCTGCGATTTGTATGGTTTGCGGTGAACCGGCTACGCGTACACAGCGGTTAATTGATGGGAAACCGGTGAACTATCATGATCCGATCGTAATTGTTGGAGCGTCCGAAATGTATGAAGCGCGATGCCGAAAACATCACGTTGTTCCCGGAAAATAGGTTTGGAGGACTATGTATTCCTATCAGGATGTTTTATCTGAAATATTGATTGACGAAAAAACATTGCAGGAGCGGGTAAAAGCGTTAGGCGAAGAGATCTCCAGGGACTATGAGGGTGAGGATCTTATTTTCGTTTGTATTTTGCGAGGAGGGGCCGTTTTCCTGATCGACCTGATGCGCCATGTTACTGTCCCGAACCAGATTGAGTTTATGGCCGTCGCCTCCTATGGCGCGGGAAAACGCGAATCCAGCGGTGAAGTCCGGATTACCTATGACCTCAATTCAAAAATTGAAGGGCGCAACATTGTCATTGTTGAGGATATCATTGACAGTGGAAATACCCTGAATGCGGTGATCCAGGTCCTCTCAACGCGCGGCCCGAAGAGTCTTTATGTGTGCACATTATTGGATAAGGAATCACGGCGGGAAGTCGTCATCCCGATCCGGTACCGCGGCTTCATGATCCCCGATAAATTTGTTTACGGTTATGGGCTGGATCTGGACGAATATTTCCGAAATTTGCCATTTATTGGCGTTGTGGATTTGGAGAAGCTAGAGCAGGTCAAGAAGAAATTGGGAAATGGATAAACAGCGTTCCTATTCAGAAATTTTTGAAGTGATGCGGACGATCGTACCCCCCAGCGTCAATATCTACCTGGTCGGTGGCGCTGTGCGGGACATGCTTCTGAATAACCCCATTAAAGATTATGATTTTGTGGTTGAGGGGTTGGTACGTCCGATCGGGAAAAAGCTGGCTGACAGTCTCAATGGAAGCTATTACGTTTTGGACGATGAACGGGAAATTGTTCGGGTCGTCGTTAATTCTGATACGGATGACTACTCTTTCTGTGTCGATATTGCCCGGATTTGCGGAGAAGGCCTCGAAGAAGACCTTCTGGCCCGGGATTTCACGATTAATGCCATTGCATTCGATTTTATGAAAAGTCAGACAATTGTGGATCCTTTGTTGGGTCTGACAGATTTAAAGGAAAAGCGATTGCGGATGTGCAGTCCTGCCAGTCTGGAAGCGGATCCGATCCGTGGAATGCGCGCGATTCGGATGGCACTGGAATTTGATCTGACGATGGATGCGGACTTGATTGCTGCATTAAAAGCGGTCCTGCCACTACTTCCGACCTGTTCCATGGAGCGATACCGGGATGAGCTGGGGAAGATCCTCGCAATTGGGAAAAACGCCTGTTCGATCCAACTGCTTGAAAAGTTTGGCTTTTTGGATTTTCTCTTTCCTCGGAATGAGACGCCTGACATCCAATCGCTGGTCGGATGGGTTCGAAGCCTGGATCATCTGATTTTGATTTTGACATACAAGTTTAATGAGGAAGCCTCATCCAATATTCTGTCAGCGACAGCGATCCTTTTATTCGGCCAGTTTCGGAATAGTTTAATGGATTATTTTGCGCATAGCCGTCGTTCGCTTTTGATTCTCTCCACACTGGCTGGGGGTTACGGCGTACCGGAAGATAAAACTTCAAAAGATATTGTCAAGCAGCGCGGCAAACACCTGATTCTTAGCTCGGAAGAAATCAAGTATGCCAGCAACGCTTTTTCCGCATTTAAAACGCTTCAAATAACTGATTTTGACAGCGCTGTTTCTGATTTGGAAATGCATCGGTTTTTTGGAAAATATGGAGAGAGCGGAATTGGCGGCTTTTTCCTGTTCTGGGCGGAAGTTCTCAGCCGGCAAGATACGGCTCAGAACATAGATCACTGGAAGCAGGTTTTGGAAAGGTCCCGTTGCTATTTTGAGGCGTGGTTTCAACGATATGACGAAGTCATTAAACCGAAAAAATTAGTCAGCGGCAATGAGTTGAGTGCAGCTCTGGGCATTGCCAGCGGTCCGAAAATTGGTATGCTGAAAAAAGCGATTATCGAAGCGCAGGTTGAGAGAAAAGTTTTTACTCCTGAGGATGCGGTTGCGTTTGCTAAGCGAGTTTTGGCAGACGAAGCATGATCAATCTTTTTTGAATAAAACGTTATATCGTGCAAAAGGACACTTTTTTCTGTATCGTTACAAGGGACAATGTAAGGATATGGTAAAATCTTGTCCAGAATGTTTGCAAAGACGTTATTTTTTTGTAATAACTTCAATGGTTTGAAAGAAAAGGAAAAGATGGCAGAGAAAAAATGGGTTTACTTGTTCAACGAAATTGAACAGGCCGAGGCTTATGTTGGTGGCGATTGGGATAATGTTCGTGGTTTGTTAGGCGGAAAAGGCGCTAATCTTGGTGATATGACCCGGATTGGTGTTCCGGTCCCGCCAGGGTTTACCGTGACTACAGAAGCTTGTAATGAATATTCGCTGAACGGAAAATTCCCGGATGGCCTGTGGGACCAAATTCTCGTCGCCTTGGCCGCGGTTGAGAAAGAATCCGATAAGAAATTCGGAGATAAGAAAAATCCACTGCTGGTTTCATGCCGTTCCGGCGCGAAATTTTCTATGCCGGGGATGATGGATACGGTTCTGAATATCGGTTTGAACGATGAGACTGCCCAAGGTATGGCTGAGCTGACCGGGAATGAACGGTTTGTCTATGACTCTTATCGGCGGTTAGTCCAAATGTTTGGCTCTGTCGTTCTTGAAATTCCGGACGAAGCGTTCGAAGCTCCGATGGATGAATTTAAAGAGGCCAAAGGGTATAAGCTGGATACCGAAATGACTGCCGAAGACCTGAAGGAATTGACCGCGATTTTCAAGAAAGTGGTTAAAGCGGAGTATGGAACTGACTTTCCACAGGAACCTTTGGAACAGATGCGGCTGGCGACACAGGCGGTTTTCCGATCCTGGAACGGCAAGCGCGCGATTGATTACCGGCGAGCTGAAAATATTCCGGACAGTCTGGGGACAGCAGTGAACATTATGACGATGGTGTTCGGAAATATGGGGAACGATTCCGGCACTGGCGTTGCTTTCTCGCGCAATCCGGTGGATGGGACGAAGGAATTGTTCGGTGACTATCTGCTGAATGCACAGGGCGAAGATGTTGTAGCGGGGATCCGCAACACAGAAAAAATTGCCACGCTGCAGACGGTCATGCCGGAAGTCTATCGTGAATTCCTGGATATTATGGGAAAACTCGAAAAGCACTACAAGGATATGCAAGATATCGAATTCACCATCGAACGTGGCCGACTCTGGATCCTGCAGACTCGTAATGGTAAACGAACAGCCCGAGCGGAAGTCGCGGTTGCCGTTCAATTGGTGGACGAAGAGCTGATCACGAAAGAAATTGCTTTGAAACGGGTCAAAACCAAACAGGTGGATGCGCTTCTCCATCCACAATTTGATCCGACAGAATTGAAGAAAACCGAGCCGTTTGCTAACGGCGTGAACGCCTCCCCCGGTGCAGCGGTCGGTCGGATTTATTTCGACGCCGATAAGGTCGTCGAGATGGCCGAAGTAGAAAAACAGGACTGCATCATGGTGCGGCCTTTTACTAAACCGGATGACGTCCATGGTATGCTCTCAGCCAAAGGCATTTTGACATCAGAAGGCGGCGCAACTTCTCATGCTGCGGTTGTTGCGCGCCAGTTCGGTGCCCGCGCCGCGCGGAAAGCTTTCCAGTTCGGTGTGCCCTGTGTTGTTGGTGCTTCCGCAATCCGGATTGATCTGGATAAAAAAGTTCTGGTTTGCGGCGATTTGACACTGCATGAAGGTGATTGGATTTCCGTCGATGGGTCAACCGGGAACGCGTATGTCGGTCAAATCGGTGTGGTTTATCCGGATTTGAACGAAATGAAGGATCTGACGACATTGCTTTCATGGGCGGACGATACCGCTGAAATGGAAGTCTGGGCCAACGCGGACTATCCGCGTGATGCAACCCGGGCCCGATCATTCGGAGCCAAAGGAATTGGCCTTTGCCGAACCGAGCACATGTTCTTCGAGACCGAACGGCTGCCGATTGTTCAACGTATGATTCTGGCAAAAACTTCCGAAGACCGGACCGCTGCTCTGAATGAGTTGTTGCCGTTCCAGCGTGGAGATTTTGACGGTATTTTCGAGGCGATGAGTGGTTATCCGGTCATTATTCGTTTGATCGATCCCCCGTTGCATGAGTTCCTGCCATCCGCAGAAGATCTGATGGAAAGCATTATCACAAAACGGATCGAAAAAATTGCGGATTATGTGAATGGGAAAGCCATTGACAAAGAATTGGCTGATCTCGAAAAGATGCTCAAGGAAGTAGAAAATCTGCATGAATCCAACCCGATGATGGGTCTGCGGGGCGTTCGGCTCAGCATTATGATGCCGGAAGTCGTAGAAATGCAGGTGCGGGCCATTTTCGAAGCGGCCTGTGACGTCAAAGCGCGTGGCTTCGATCCGAAACCGGAGATCATGATCCCGCTGACCGGTCATGTGAATGAATTGAAACGCATCCAACCGCGGCTGGTTGAAATTGCGAAGGAAATCACGACCGAGCGGAACGTCAAAATCGATTATCTGTTTGGAACGATGATTGAAATCCCGCGCGCGGCGGTGACAGCGAAGGAAATTGCCGAAGTGGCTGAGTTCTTCTCGTTTGGGACGAACGACCTTACCCAGATGACCTATGGATACAGCCGTGACGACGCGGAACATTCCTTCCTGGTGAAATACGTCGAGGAAGGGATTTTGCCTGAGAACCCGTTCCAGGTGTTGGATCGTGATGGTGTCGGGCAATTGATGAAGTTTGCGATTCGCGAAGGCCGCTCCGCGCGCCCTGATCTGAACGTTGGGATCTGCGGTGAACACGGCGGTGATCCCAGCTCCATTGAATGGTGCCATATTATTGGAAATAACTATGTGAGCTGTTCTCCGTTCCGTGTGCCGGTAGCGCGTCTGGCTGCCGCTCAGGCGAAGTTGGATCACCCGGATCCGGAAGATCGCCGGACGATTGTCCATAAAAAATAACTGAAATGCCATCAACAAAAAGAGACTGCAATTTAGATGCAGCCTCTTTTTTGTTGATGGCGCCTGATTCGATTTATAGAATATGTTGAAAAATGTCACTGCGGTAAATCACACGGGTGGTCTCCAGAATCTCCATGCTGTCCGCGTCGATGCAATCACTGACCATCACCAGGAGCGGCACCAGCGACCCGCATTGAAGCCAGGTTTTCTCCTGGCGGGTAGGGAAACTTGTGCTCAATGTCACAGCGCTGTCAAGAAAATCCCGATATCCCTGTTGGCGGTAGTAATCAAAGATTGAGGTGATTAAGGGTCCTTCTCTGTCAATAGACGGAAATCTTGTTTTTGATAAATAGGAAAAATGGATGGCGGCCGGCACTTTATAAAGGAGTCGCAGCCGGCAAATACAATAGACCGCTTCATTCTCATCCGCTTTCAGTCGGGCAAATATATTCTTTGAATAAAGAACTGGTTTACAGAAAATGTTTATTGTTTCGCAAGGAATATCCTGCTCGCGCATCTTCTCAGTAAAACTACCGCGTCCTTTTTGCGGGATTTCGATATTGCCAATTTTTCCCAGAACGAAATGACCGATTCCCTGCTTTGAATAAATCAGACCCATTTCCCGCAGCGTAACGTAAATGTTCCGAATTGTGATCCGAGTCACGCCATATTTTTCCGCCAGTTCGTATTCGCTGGGAAGCTTTTCATCTTTTGCGAATTGATGACTTTGGATTTGGTATGCCAAATCTTCCCGAATCTCTGTTTCCTTTTGACGATCTTTTGGCATAGGACTCCTTTCAAGTGTTCAGGCATCAGACCTCAACAAACGGTCATGCGGCGGGGTATCCCTCCCCTTACTCGTAATTTTATTACGGTTATTTCAAAATGGTTTGAGGACTGCACGATACTGTCGTCTGAACAACCTTTGTGAACTTGAAAATGTTTACACAAAATTAATCCAAGCTTTACACGGAAAATAATTTTCGAAAAGTCATTTTGTAAATTTGCGAACGAATTGCAAGATGCCTTTTGTTTTCGAAACCGTTGATCAAATGCGATATTTGTTTTGAAGATCGATTTTTTGCAGTATGTCGGAAAGGCAGGTGTGACAGAAAACGATCATTCCCGACAAGAATATTGGAGTCAGACATAAAAATTACAGGGAAAGTCGGAATATGTAACAATGATTTTCCTGTTCATCAGGCCGGCTTTTATGCCCAAGTTTCGATCTTATTGCGAAAGAACCGCAAAAGAAAATCGTCCTGAATATTCGATGGCATCGGGACTGGGACTTAAAAACCGGTTTTACAAAAAATTCCTCAAAGCTTTACACAGAATTGAATATTACAACTTGGCGACAAGCTATCTTTGTTGATGAATCAAAATGCAGGAGGAGAACCAATGCAACAGTGCAGAGAGCGCACGCGGTTGTTGATCGGCCATGGGAACGAAGAAGCTTTACAGATGGCAAAAGAAATAAAGGCAAATTATCTCGTTGAATGGATCTTACGACCTCAGGAAGGGCTCGCAATGATTAAGGTTCGCGAAACAGCCAGGCAAACGCTCTTTTATTTAGGAGAAGTATTGATTACGGAAACAAAGGTCCGCATTCGCGGCAGTATTGGGTTGGGAATCCTGACGGGCAGCCACCCGGATCTGAGCGAGGCTTTGGCTGTTGTGGATGCTGCTTATCGAGCCGGTTTACCTGAAACAGGCGAATGGGATCGATACTGGGACCAGATTTTGGAAAAGGAAAAAGTTTATAAAAAGATAAACCGTGCAATCCGTGAAAAGACCAGCGTGAATTTCAGCACGATGCAGGATTAAGGGCGAATGATGGACGACAAAATAACTGTTCACAATACACAAAAAGTATTCCGACTGATTTTACAGTCCATGGCCTATGCCGGCAGGCCTGTTCAAATACCTGATGAAGTCATTTCGCTGTATACGAATAGCCTGCTTTTCCCTGCCACAATGGAAGTCCTGAAAACACTGCTGGATATCAACACAGGATTTTATTGCGGGATGGATGATATGCATACCATTCAGGAAATTCAGATTCTGACTTCGGCTCATCGTGAAATCCCTGAAGCCGCGGATTTCGTCATTATCCCTGGGGATATTCCGCTGGATGCTATGGAAAATGCTCCCCGGATAATGGAACAGGCAAAAATCGGAACGATTTATGATCCGCATGCGTCCGCGACGATTCTGATCGAATGCGCGTCTGTTTCGCATGGCACAGTTTATCGCTGCGAGGGTCCCGGAATTGACAATAATATTCAAATAACCATTGATTGTGCTTGGGATTGGGCTGCGATCCGCCGGCTGAAAAACGTGGAGTTTCCGCTTGGAATCGACTGCATCTTTATCGACAGTGCGGCCCGTGTGCTCTCGCTTCCCCGAACAACACGGGTTACGAAGCAAATCCTTAATGAGGTGGCCTGATGGGGTACGTAGCTGTCCAGGGGGGCGCGGAAGCGATCCGCGAATCCATTCTTTTAGCAAGATATGAGAACTGTTTGGATGGGACCTCAATCTCTCTGACGGAAATCAAAGCGAACTTGAAAAAGATGGTGGATTCTGTGATGTCTGAGAGCAGTTTGTACAGTCCTGATCTGGCGGCATTAGCGCTCAAACAGGCACAGGGTGATCCATTCGAGGCGATTTTTTTGTTGCGGGCGCATCGTTCTACCTTGCCACGCCTGTATTTTACGACCGTTACCGACACAGCCGAAATGCGGGTCGAAAGAAGAATCTCCGCCAGCTTCAAAGATATTCTGGGCGGACAAATTCTGGGTGCTTCTCCGGATTATCAGCACCGATTACTGAATTGGGATCTGATTAATGAAACTGAAGCGGATGTCATTGCCTTTCGGGATCAATATTATGCGGCTATTTTGAACGCGATGGAAAAGACAGCGGAAGCGTCATTCGAAGAAGAAGGAAGATTTCCCAAAGTAGTGGATTCTCTGCGAGCACAGAATCTGATCCCGCAGCCGGTTCTTTGTGATGAAGAACCCCGCGATATCACGATGGAACCGTTAGTTTTTCCGTCAGCCCGCAGTCTTCGGCTTCAGATATTGACGAGAGGGATGACCGGCGCCGTCACCGCGCTGGGATATGCCAAAATCCGTGGTTATGGTTTCAATAATCATCCTACGATCGGAGAATTACGGGTCGGCTATCTTCCGCTTTATGTGACTTCCGAACTTTCCGGTGTATGCGAAGAATATTATATTGGCGAGATTGAAGTGACCGAAGTTGAAGCTTTTATGGAAGAAGACCGGCAGGAAGCGGATGAGAAGAATCAGCTTGGGATCGGACTGGGATATGGGCTCTGTTTTGGAGCGAATGAAATTAAGGCGATTGCCATGAGTGTTCTGGAGCATTCCATGGAGAATCCGACACCCGGTGATCCAACATCCGACGAAGAATTTGTGTTGCTGCATGTGGACACGGTGGAAGCGACCGGTTTTGTCTCCCATTTGAAGTTGCCGCATTATGTTACCTTTCAATCGAAATTGGATCGGATCCGCGATGTTCAGAGAGGAAATAACCATCATGCATGAGCGCCACTTTGCTTTTCTGGATGAAAGCTCCAAAAAGGAAATCCGCCGGGCGGTTTTGAAAGCGGTGGCGATTCCGGGGTATCAGGTGCCTTTCGCTTCTCGTGAACTGCCCATCGCACGCGGGTGGGGAACCGGAGGACTGCAGATTACACTGTCTTTGGTTGGAAAAGACGACATCATCAAAGTCATTGATCAGGGCTCCGATGAATCTGTCAATGCCGTAAGCCTGCGAAATTTGATTCAGGAAACGACTGACGTTGCGTCAACCATCCATACCACTGAGGCTACGCTGATTCAAACCCGCCATCGTGTTCCTGAACAACCGTTAAAAGAAGGGCAAATCCTTATTTTGCAGGTCCCGCTGCCGGAACCATTGCGGAATGTTGAACCCAGCGAATATAAAACCAAAAAACTTCATGCCGAAGCGGATTATAGCGGCGCCTGGCTCAAACTTTTTGAGGATATTATGTGCTATGGGCAGGCGGCGACCGGTGCGGATCATCCGGTATTTGTCAACGATCGCTATGTGATGGCACCTACGCCCATTCCGCGCTTTGATAATCCGAAATTGGATCACAATCCTGCCTTGATGTTGTTCGGGGCAGGACGGGAAAAGAAAATCTATGCGGTTCCGCCTTATACCAAAGTGGTCTCGCTTGCTTTTGATGATTATCCGTTCCAGCGGGAGCGGTTCGTCGGTAAAAAATGCCGTCTGACCGGTTTGGAGAATGTGTATCTGGATGAGCTGATCGACGAGGCCACGGGCGAGGTCTATTACCAGACAAACGACTCAAGCTATTTGCTGGAGTTTTTGAACCGGGACGAAGGAGCGGGTACAGTATGAGCGAACAACAAAAACCGATCCTGATCCTGAAAGATTTCAACAAAACCTTCGGCAAAGGCTGTGCTCATTGTGACGGGAAGCCGGAGAATCGCAGGCAGGGGTATTGTCCGAAATGCCGCACTGTTTATGCTTGTCAGGATATTTCACTTTCTCTCTATCAGGGTGAGATTGTCGGAATTGTTGGCGAGAGTGGCAGCGGAAAATCTACTCTGATGCAGGCGTTGTATTTTGACAGCGAAGCTACCAGCGGGGAATACTTTCTCGAAGCTTATCACAGTGGGGAAGAAAATCTTTTTCTCAGTTCAAGTCAGCAGCAAAAATGGGTGCGGAACATGTTATTAGGGATGGTGTACCAAAATCCCATGATGGGACTGAAAATGAATTTTTCCGCTCAGAGTAATATCGCTGAAAAAATGATTGCCGCGGGGAATCGCCAGGTGCATTCCATGGTGGAGCGAGGCGATACCTTACTGGAACAGGTTCATATTCCGCTGATCAGACGGAAAGATAGTCCGTCTCATTTTTCCGGCGGGATGCAACAAAGAGTGCAGATTGCCAAAGCATTGGCCAATGAACCGCCCATCCTCTTACTGGATGAAGTTACCACCGGGCTGGATTTGTCCGTCCAGGCTGACGTTTTAGAGTTGATCCAAAAAATCCAACGGGAACGGAAGAATAGTATTCTGCTGGTATCCCATGATTTGTCGGTTGTCCGGATGCTGGCGGACCGCACGATTGTCATGCTGAATGGGAGGATTATTGAGGAAGGTCTGACCGATCAGGTGTTGGAAGATCCACAGCATCCATATACGCAGCAGTTGGTTTATTCGTTGCTTTAGCGGCTCAGCTTGTTCGCTCGCGTACTGAGAAGAATTGAAAATTGTTTTATCGAAAAAGGGAATGCTTGAATGATGGTGATTGAGAACGGCAGGGTTGTCACAGAAACCGAAGTTTTGGAAAACTGTTCTGTTATTGTACAGGATGACAGAATTGTTGAGCTGCTCACCAACGGCCGCGTGTTCCGCTCAGCGGATTCAGAAACCGTTGTTGACGCGGCAGGGGGTTATATCCTGCCGGGTTTCATTGATATTCATTCCGATTACATTGAAACGGTGACATCTCCGCGCTCCACGGCTCTGATGGATTTTTCGATCAGTCTTCATGAGGTCCAGCGCATGCTGATGATGCACGGGGTTACGACAATCTTTCACAGCCTGTCTATGCTGGATACAGATCTGTTTGATCCGAAGCCGATCCGGCGGAATGAAAATGTCGGTCAGATGATTACCAGCATTTCAAAGGAAAAGATATCAGGGCAATGGATTCACAACAAGCTTCACCTCCGCTTTGAGATTGACAGCGTCGGAAAAGTGGCAGACCTTCGTTCCTATCTTGAAAGTGGGATGGTGGATCTGCTTTCCTTTATGAACCACAGACCGGGACAAGGACAATATCGGGATCCTGCAGTCTTCCTCAAGGCAATTCAAGAGTATATAAAAATTTCCGGGGATCAGGCAGAACTGGTAGAACAGTTCACAGCCGACGGAATGAATGGTGACGTGTTGACGTGGGAAAGCATTCGTGAATTGGTGGATTTGGCTCACAAAAATGGTACCGCCGTGGCCTCTCATGATGATGACACGCTCGAAAAAGTGTGCTTAATTCATGACCTGGGGATCAACATCAGCGAATTTCCGATCACCCTGGAGGTAGCCAAAAAAGCGAAGGACCTGGGCATGATGACCGTGGGCGGCAGCCCCAACATTCTACTGGGAAAGTCACATTCGGGTAATCTCAGTATGACCGAGGCTATTTTGGCGGACACGATCGATATTTTGTGCAGCGATTATTATCCGGCGGCGTTGTTGCAGAGCGTGTTCAAGCTGGTTCATGAATTCAATCTTCCGCTGCCTGAGATGGTTGGAAAGGTCTCTCTGAATCCGGCGAAAGCAGTCGGGATGGACCAGGATACCGGCTCTCTTCAACCCGGAAAGAAAGCAGATCTCCTGATCGTCAGAGAAATCGATCGTATCCCCTATGTGGCGAGCTGTTTTGTGGATGGAAACCTTCTTTTCCAAAGCTCCTCTCGAATAAAGAAAGGAGTCGTCCTATGATTCGCGTAGAAAACCTAAAAAAGAGTTTTTATATTCATCACTTACAGCGATCCATCCCGGCGATTCATTCGGTCAGTTTTGAGGTAAAAACGGGGGAGTTTCTGGGGATTGTCGGACGGAGCGGCAGCGGAAAATCAACCATTCTGAAAAGTATTTATCGTACCTATCTGCCACAGTCCGGTCACATTTGGTATGACTCCGCCGCATTTGGCAGAATTGACCTGATTTCGGCTGATATACAAAAGATGGTTACATTGCGGAAAAATGAGATCGGCTATGTTTCTCAATTTCTGCATATTATGCCGAGACGCAGTGCGCTTGAATTGGTGGAAAAAGCACTTTGGGAGATGGGGCTTGATGAGGAAAACGCAAAACCGATTGCTCAGGACGCACTGCGATTTTTTGATTTGCCGGAAGAATTATGGGACAACTATCCGCTGACTTTTTCGGGCGGCGAAAAGATCCGTCTGAATATTGCCAGAGCTGTGGTCAAGCAACCGCGCCTGTTGCTTCTGGATGAACCGACGGCAAGTCTGGATGACGCTTCGAAATATAAGGTACGAGAGGCGATTGAGAAACTTAAACAGCATGGGACGACCATGATCGGCATTTTTCACGACCTGGCTTTTATGGAAGGATTGTGCGATCAGGTTTACACGATGGAAAGCATCGTAGAAACCGCTGACACAGAAGGTTAATCGGTCAAGATAAGGCAGAGAGAGGAAACAGGATGGTTTTTGAGAGAAAGGATGAGATGATGACTGGCGAAATGATCAAACTGGACGCACATGTTCATAGCACTTATTCGGATGGTTCCTGTACTGTTTCGGAAATATGTTCAACGGCTGCCGCAGTCGGAATCACGCATCTTTCCTTTACGGATCATGACACCACACGAACTTATACGGTGGCATTGGAAACGGCTTGCCAGAACAAAATCCACTTGATACCGGGAATTGAGATCTCTGCATTCGACTATAAACGTAACCGGAAGGTGCATATCCTCGGATATCAATACAGACTGCCTGCAGTTCATATCAATCGTATTTGTGACGAAACGTTGACAAAACGGGATGCACACTCGCATCGGCAGTTGGATAAAATCTGGGCGGCCGGTTATCCCATTGATAATGCCCTTATCAGGCGTCTGACAAAAGACAGCGGGGTTTTATACAAACAGTTTATCATGGCCTCCATTACCGAGGCGCCATTCGAATCCCCAGCGTATCAGGCATTGTACCGAAAGCTTTTCAAAGGGTACGGGATCGCCGCAGGCGACATTGAATACTGTGATGTGCATGACGCGATCCGGGCGATCAAGGCTGATGGTGGCTTGGCGGTGCTTGCGCATCCCGGACAGCTCGACTCCTTCGATCTGATCCCTGAGTTAGTTCCAGATGGTCTGGACGGCCTGGAACTGAACCATCCCGATCACACAGAAGCGGATTTGATCCGGATTCGAGCACTGGCGGAACAATATCAGCTTTTTATGACCGGCGGCAGCGATTTTCATGGCACGTTCGGCGATTCAGCAGGACTTGGATGCAGACTTTCTCCGACAGATGGATCGAACAAACTGATCACGCATTCACAGGAAGAGACTCCTCCGTTTATGACAAACGGAAAACCCCCTATTGAAATAGCGTCGTATCGAGGTTTGACCCTATGATCCTCGGGAATGATCCGCAGATTCATCCTGAAGCAAATGTCGTCCAGACCGAAATTGGCCGTTATGTGGAAATCGGTCAGGGTTGTGATATTACCGAAAGCAAAATCGGGGATTATTCCTATTGCGGACGTTATAACGAAATCATTTACGCTGATATTGGAAAATTTGTTTCTATTGCTACGAATGCCAGGATTAATCCGGGGCAGCATCCGGCTTATACGCGTGTGGCCCAAAATCATTTTACCTACCGCTGTGCCCAATATGGCTTAGGGCAGGATGATGAAGAGTTTTTCAACTGGCGCAGAAAGAAACAGGTCGTGATCGGGAATGATGTTTGGATCGGATATAACGCCGTTATTATGGGCGGTGTGACGATTGGGAATGGCGCTGTGATCGGTTCGATGGCCGTTGTGACGAAAGATGTCGCTCCTTACGAAGTTGTGGCAGGCGTTCCGGCACATTATTTTAACTATCGATTTTTTCCCGAAATTATCCAGGCAATACAATCCAGCCGTTGGTGGGATTGGTCACATGCGGAGCTGAAAGAACGGCTTGCCGACTTCAGTAATATTGAAGCGTTTTGTAAAAAATATCGCGGAAGAACCGGAAATGGACAAATCATTTGACCATTTCCGTATTAATCAATTTGCCTACTTGCTTAACAATTGGTTTCTACCGGTTTAGAAAAGCTTATGTTCCAGAGGAGGACTATGCATTGAAACGTGGGCGCTGAAAAAATGATAAAAAGCTTGTTTGGCAACTGGCCAAACAAAGCGATTGTCTTCGAATGGTAGCTATAAATAATTTTATTTATTTTGAAAGAAGGAAGAAATGAAAATCGAAAAATTTGTTAAGTATTTTGCAGTATTTGCTTTGATTCTGGTTGCCGCGCTGTTTGTTACCGCCAACACAGAAGCCGCCGACGATACCATCACATTTGTATGGTATCCGAACGAATCTGCCGCTGACTATGAACCGGCCCGGCAGGAATTTGGCAACCTGATCACCCAGGCCACCGGAAAAAAGGTTGAGCACAAACTGACCACCGACTATGCCATCGCGATTGAAGCGATTGCCAACGGAACAGCCCAGATCGCCTTCATGGGTGCGCAGGGTTATATCGAAGCCGCCAACAAAAGCGAAGATGCCAAATTGCTGTTCGTAAACTCCGGCGCTTCCGGTACCCTTGACGACGCCATTTACTATTCCTGGCTGACCGTGAACAAAGGCGACGAAGAAAACTACAAAGATGGTGCAGATTTCTCACTCGCCAAAATTGAAGGAAAACGCATCTCCTTTGTCAGCAACAGCTCCACCTCCGGCTTCAAAGTTCCCAGCAACAGCATCCTCAGCTTCTTCGGCGCGACCGAAAAATGGGCTGGAATCACTGCGGACGACATTGTTGAAGGCGGCAGCGACCTGCTCTTCTCAGAAGTTCTGTTCGGCGGTTCCCATCAGGGTTCAGCGGTCAACCTGTTGACCGGCAAAGCCGATGTCGCTGCCTTCTGCGACACTGAACTTGCTCCGTACGCCAAAGTTACTGCCGGCGAAGAAAACAAAGTCGGCGCCGTTTATACCGTAAATGCTGACGCTTCCGCTCCGTTTGACACATTGACCGGCAAAGAATTTGTCATCATCACCTCAACACCGGTTTTGAATGGTCCTTTTGTTTATAACGCGAAAACACTGAGCGCCGAAGATGTCCAGAAAATTCAGGATCTCTTCACCTCTGACGAAGTTGCCGCGAATGGTCAGATTTTCTTCGTCAAGGATTCCGGCAAAGTTGGCTTGTTCAAGAAGACCAACAACGAACGGTTCGTTTTGGCTGAAGACGCCTGGTACAACCCGATTCGGGAAATGAAATAAGTCAAAGTTGTAATTAAGATTGGGACGCGCATATTTTTCGTGCGCGTCCCAGGTCTGACCGTCGAAAGCGTATGGCTTTATTTATAGGATAAGAATTATCAATTTGCGGATCAAGCGATGGGATCAAAGACATATTCGCGGACTGCAGAAACAAGGAACCCAGATGGATCAGGAAAAACAAAATTCGACCATTCTTACATTAAAAAAAGTCGGAAAAACTTACGATAATACTGTACATGCGCTGCAGGACGTCAATATCTCGGTTGAGGAAGGTGAATTTGTCTCCGTAATTGGACCTTCCGGAGCGGGGAAATCAACACTTTTGCGCTGCATTAACCGTCTGGTTGACGCAACGGAGGGTGAGATTCTTTTTGACGGCAGGGATATTACCCATGTAACAGGAAAAGATCTGCGCTGGGTTCGCACCAGAACTGGGATGATTTTTCAGCACTACAATCTGGTCAACCGGCTGAGCGTTATTGAAAATGTGCTGCATGGCCGGTTAGGGCATAAATCCACGCTGAGCGGCGTGGTCGGTTATTACACGGAGGCCGAAAAAGAGCAGGCATTTGAGATATTGGATCGCCTTGGTCTTGCTGATCAGGCCTATAAACGCTGTGATGAACTGTCGGGCGGACAGATGCAGCGTGTGGGTATCGCCAGAGCGCTGATGCAGGAACCACGCTTAATCCTGTGTGATGAGCCAATCGCCTCACTGGACCCGAGTTCAGCCAGAGTGATTATGGACTATCTCAAAGCGATCAATGAAACGATGCGTATTACCTGCATTCTCAACCTGCACCAGGTGGACGTTGCTTTGAAATATTCCGAACGGGTTATCGGTATTACAGCGGGCTGCGTTGTGTACGATGGACTCACTGAAAATCTTGATAAGAAGAAAATCCATGAGATTTATCAGTCGGAGGAAGGGCAACTCATCATTGACGTTGATGAGGGAGGAAAGTAGCGTTATGACTGAAACAAGATCGAATCGGAGCAAATCGTTGTTTGCTAAAAGAAAAATGACGTTTACGCTTGTGTTTCTAAGTGTAATCGTTTTGTTTCTTCTTGCCTCGGTGGTGACAGAATATGATCCGCTTGCCGGAATTCTCTCTTTGCCAAAGGCTTTCTACTGGATGGCAAAGAATTTTATTCCTGACGAAAAAGCGATTTCAAGATTG
>CALCQT010000164.1 GCA_937894825.1 uncultured Anaerolineaceae bacterium | reverse complement strand
TTTCACGAATGCCCGCCAGCATCAGCATCGAAAGCGGGTAATAAATCATCGGTTTATCGTAGACCGGCAGCAATTGCTTGCTGATCACGCGCGTTAATGGGTAAAGCCGGGTACCTTTGCCGCCGGCCAGAATAATCCCTTTCATTGATTCGGATTCCTTTCAATAAACTATGGATGAGCGGGAGCCCACCGCGCATGCTACGCGATGCGCGATGGGCTCCCCTACAGGCGCTTTTTTTAGTGCTCTGCGCAATGCGATCCTCTGCATTAATTTCTTTTTTGATAATTGGCGTCGATCCAGGCGGAGAAATCCTGTTTTTGCAAGACTGAATCCACCCAGTCCGGATGCGTCAGGTACCAGTCGACCGTTTCCTCCAGCCCGGCAAGCAATTCCCGGGACGGGCGCCAGCCCAGATCACGGTCAATCTTGCTGATATCAATGTCATAGCGGAAGTCGTGCCCCGGCCGGTCGGTCACATAGGTGATTTGCGTTTCATGTCCCAGCCCATCCGCGCGCGGCACCTTACGATCCAGTATCTCGCACAGCATACGGACGATCTTCAAATTAGTCGGCTGGTTATCGCCCCCGACACAGTAAGTCTCACCGACTTTTCCGTCCCGCAGGATCCGGCGGATCGCCTCACAATGATCCTCGACTTGCAGCCAGTGGGATCAATTTCTCCGGAAACTGATAGGGGCCGTAATTATTGCTGCAATTGCTGATCGTGATCGGCAGGCCATAGGTCGCCGCATACGCCCGAACCAGATGGTCGCTGGCGGCCTTGGAAGCTGAATATGGTGAGCGCGGCGCATAAGCGGTTGTCTCTGAAAAGGGCTTGTCCCCGAGGTGTAACGCACCGAACACTTCGTCGGTGGAAACATGATGAAAACGGAAACCACCATTTTTATCCATCCAGGCGGTTTTGGCCGCTTCCAGCAAGGTAAACGTACCGACGATGTTGGTTTGAATAAACGGCATCGGACCGAGGATCGAACGATCAACGTGCGATTCGGCCGCGAAATGGACAATGGTGTCAATCTGGTGTTCACGCAGGATATGGTCCACCAGTTCCCGGTTGCAGATATCGCCCTGGATGAAGGTGTGCCGCTCCGCGTCGGGCAGATCCGCCAGATTCTCACGTTTCCCGGCATAGGTTAACAAGTCCAACGTTACAATATGCAGATCAGGTTCGCGTTCCAGTAAATAGCGCACAAAGTTGGAGCCGATAAAGCCGGCTCCGCCGGTCACCAGCATGGCTTTCATTCAAATACCTCCGCCTCTTCAAGTGTTTTCCCAGCCGTGTCTTTGGCGGACAGAATCGGTTCCGCACCTTCCAACGGCCAATCAATACCGATCTGCGGATCGTCCCAGCGGATCGTGCGTTCGTACTGCGGTGCATAGAAATCGGTCGCTTTGTAAACGAATTCAGCGGTGTCGCTCAGCACCAGAAAGCCATGCGCGAAACCGGGCGGGATCCACAGCAGGTTGAAATTCTCTGCGTTGAGTACCGCGCCGGCCCATTGTCCGAAGGTCGGAGAGCTCTTCCGCAAGTCGACCGCCACATCAAAGACTTCTCCCACGATAGCGCGGATGAGTTTCCCTTGCGGCTGCCGGATCTGATAATGCAGCCCACGCAGCACGTTTTTGACGGAGCGGGAATGGTTGTCCTGCACAAATTCTGGATCAATTCCCGCCTCAGCAAATTTCTTCTTTTGCCAGCTTTCAAAGAAGAAACCGCGGTTATCAGTGAAAACTTTGGGAGTAATCAGAACAACTTCCGGAATGGTTAAAGGTTGAAAATCCATATTTGCTTTCTGCTAAATAATTTGGCCTTGTACTTTATTATTCTACCTGAATCCAAACTTCCCGGTTAAGTCTCACAAAGTGTTCCTTTTGAAATCCTTGTGAATAAACTGTGAACGGCAGGGTCAATTTCATACGAAGTTCCCTCAAGCCGCAGGTTTGGATTGTAATAATCATCCCCCTGCAAAAGAAAGTGCCACCATCTTTCCTTGAATTTCCGGATTTCAGAATGGAACCGGCGAATTTTCTCCGGGGAATCCTCATAGCCTCTGGTCTTTGATTCAAAATGATAAAGTTCCGCAAAAGGCGTCCAGATATTCAAATACCCGGCCTGCAGGCTTTTCAGACAAATATCCACATCACCGAATGCCAGGCGATAATTTTCATCAAACCCGTGGATTGCTTCAAAGGTGTTTTTTCGAATCATTAAACAGGCTCCAGTGACGGCTGAGACATTTCGGGCTGTTTGCAGCATCAGATAATATCCGGAAACGTCCCGTCTAAACCCGTGAAAAGCATGTCCGGCTATCCCTCCATAACCAACGATAATGCCGGCGTGCTGAATCGTATCGTTCGGATAATATAATTTTGCGCCGACGATTCCTGTTTCCGGACGGACGGCATATTCCAGCATCCGTTCCAGCCAGTCCGGCGTGATCACTTCCATATCATTATTCATGAACAGAAACACATTACCAGAAGCAAACTCAACAGCAAAATTATTAATTTTCGAAAAATTAAATGGTTCGGTATAGGTCAGAACACGTATATTGGGGTATGTTTCCAGCGTTTTGTAGTATGCAAAAGTTTCTTCCTCAACGGAATGATTTTCGATGATTAAAATCTCATAATTGGAATATGTAGATTGGTCCAGGATTGAAGAAATCAGTTTCCGAAGATCGTCTGCATGATCCTGACTGGGAATAATAATGGATACCAGGTTGCTCCTGTCAATTGAATAAATAGGTCTGTACATGGCTGGAACAGAGCCGGGAACGACTTCAGCCGCCAGGCCCAAGCGCTGAAGATGCTCTCGAACTGCTTTGATCCCGGATTCTGATGCGTACTCTTTTGCTTCGAGCTTATTCGCAGTAGACTCCGGAACAGCGCGCCAGTGATAAAGTATCTGTGGAATGTGCGCGACAAAGCGGGCGTGTTCGATACTGCGCAGAACCAGATCAAAATCCTGTGCGCCCTCAAAACCTTCACGGATCCAGCCAATTTGATCTCCCGATGTTTTTCGAACAACCAGAAAATGACAAATATAATTGTTGGTTCGCAGATAATCCGGCGAAAAAGCCGGTTTGAAAAAAGGGGCATAACGCATTTCAGAGTTTTCAGTTATTTTATCCTCATCAGAATATACCAGGTCGCATTCCGGATTTTCGGTAATTGTCTTCGCAACCGAATAAAGCGCGAAGGGCGCGAGCAGATCATCATGATCCAGAAACCCGATAAATTCCCCGCTGGCAATAGCAATGGCGGCATTGGTGTTGCCGGCAATGCCCAGATTCTCGTCCAGAGATATGACTTTGATGCGACTATCTTTTTCCTCATATTCGCTCAGGATAGCCTGAATATCCGGAACATCCGGGCTGCCATTAGCAATACAGAGTTCCCAATACGGGTAGGTTTGCGCAACGACAGATTCAATCATTTCCCGCAGGATCTTAAGTGGAGTTTTATAAACCGGAGTCACAATACTGATGCGCGGTTGCCGTGGCCAGCAATCAACTCCCTGTTTTTGCTCCGCCAGTTCATGAAGTGTAGGTTCATTATTGCTGATCCAAAGTTGATAAAGACTTAAATTTCGGACAACGTCCGGATTCCCGAAAAAGCGCCGGTATATTTTTCCCAGAAAATGTCTGCGGCGGCTATTCACAGGAAACAATTTTGATAAGGTTCTTCCAAACACTGTGTGCGCTTTCAGGATGAATGAATAGAAAAAATCACGCGAAAGGAATGAATGGGCTGTTTCCTTCCCGGAAGAAAAATCTTTTTCCCCGGGTTTTTCTTCCGGATTCACTGTGTCGACCATTTTATTTTTTAGTTCCTGATCCTTTGTGATCTTCATAAACCTCATTTCAAAAAAGATATGTGTGTCAAAAGTAAAATCTTGTTGTTTCCCTTTGATACTCAGCGGGAATGAAGTGCGCTCCCCTACACGAGCCCGTCGTTAATGACCATCGTTGATTTTGACACCGTCAACGAATTTGATCTTCAAAATAATGCTCATATCTTAAATTGCTTGAGATGAATGGATCGCCACGCGCGAGTATTCTTTGCCATTTTCTTCTCAGAATTTCAAATTTTTGCGTAGCTGCACTTTGTTTCATTTTTGTATCATTGTAGCCGCGGGTCAGAGATTCATAATGGATTAAACAACAATAGGGCGTGTAGATATTATACAAGCCCCGGTCCATCAACTTCAGGCAAAAATCCGCATCGTTGAAAGACAGCGGATAGGTCTCATCAAACCCTTTTACGTTGTCAAACTTCTCTCTGTTAACCAGCAAGCAGGCGCCGGTCACCATCATAAAACTGCCGATCTTCTCTGCAAATCCGTAATATCCCGGCGCGGCTCCGTCCATCCCTTCCGCCAGATGGAAGAAAAAAGTTTGGCGGAACTGACCGTATCCGCAGCCGGCGTGCTGGATCTTTCCATCCGGGAAATATAATTTCGCGCCGACCGCGCCGACATTCGGCTGCTGCGCGATGCCCAACAGCGCTTCGATCCAGTTCGGTGTGATAATCTCGGTGTCATTGTTGAGGAAAAGCAGGTACGCTCCCGCAGCCTGCCTGGCAGCCCAATTATTGATGGCCGCGTAATTGAACGGCTGGTCCCAAACCAATACTTGTCCACGGAAACCGGAATCGGTAGTCAGTGTATCATAATAGGCAAAAGTCCCCGGATCTGAACTGTTATTCTCAGCGATCAGGATTTCATAATTCGGCCAGGTCGTCTTCTCACGAATGGAATCGATACAGCGTTTTAGGACGGGTCGCTGGTCTTTGTTGGGGATAATGATCGAAACCAAAGGCTGCCCCTGCACGGCATAACATATCTGAAAAGAATCCGGATAATCGTTGGATTCGACGGTACCCCGGATACCTGTTCGTTCAAGATGCATACGTAACGACTGCAAGTCGGCCCGGTTCACCTGCAGTGTCTGAAGACTCTGCCAACGGAGGTGGCGGCTGTGATATAAGACGGCAGGAATATGCGTGATATTATTGGCTTGCTCGCTGGCGTGCAGAACCAGATCGTAGAAGTTGATGTCCGTTTCCAGATCCGGCCGTTGCACCCGATTGATCTGCAAAGCAAGACTTGCGCGGAGGACCAGAAAATGGATCAGGTAATTACAGCTGCGCAGGTTATACGGATTGTATTCCGATTTGAACCACGGGTCATAACGCCGGTTTCGCTGGTTCAGATGGTCCTCGTCTGAAAAAATCAGATCCAGCGTTGGCTCCCGATTAATTTTGCGTGTGACTTCCAGCAGTGCAAAAGGCGACAGCTCATCATTTGCTTCCAGAAACGCGATGAAATCGCCTGCTTTGGAAGCGAGGTCTGACAAAGGATTGGTAAGATCAGAGCTGTCCCGCAGACTGACTCGCCCCCGCATACCGGCAGGAATCCGATCCCGAATCGTTTCCCGCTGACGCGGATCGCACAAAATGACCCAGTTCCAATGGGGATAGTGCTGGACCTGCACCGAACGAACCGTTCCGGAAAAATGATCCAGCGCTGTTTCTTTTTTTACAACGGTGATGAGTGTATAGATTGGGCAGATCGAAAAAGCCGTGATCTCGGCCCGAATTTTTTCCCGGTTGGGGAAAAAGGGTTCATGCCGCAGGCGCCAATACCAGTATTTCGTAAGCACATGATCGATCAGCAGATGATGAAAAGAGCGTCGCATGATTTTAAGCGGTTGCCACAGTTTCCAGGCTTTAATTTTCTCGGAAATTGATGGTTCCGTCGGAGCGAAGTCTCCTTCCATCTGATTGCTCCTCAACTGGCTGCATAAGCATCAGCCACTTCCGCCGCACTGCCAAACAGTTTGGCCTGGCCGTGTTCCAGCCATAAACCGGTATTACAGATCTCTTTCACTGTGTCCGCGCTATGGGAAACAAAAACGATGGTCGTCCCGCTGGACAGATAACCTTTCATGCGTGCCAGACACTTCTCCTGAAAAGCCGCGTCTCCCACCGAAAGGATCTCATCCGCCAGCAATAGATCGGGCTGGACAGCTGTGGCGGTGGCGAAAGCCAGCCGCGCCACCATGCCGGAAGAATAGGAGCGCAGCGGCGCGTGAATGAAGCTGCCAATCTCGGAAAAATCGACGATCCCGTCATACAGGCGGGTAACCTCATCGTTGGTCAACCCCAGAATATTGCCATACAGGTAGATATTCTCGTGTCCGGTCAGATCCGGGTTAAATCCGGCCCCCAGTTCCAGCATCGGGAAGACTTTCCCGCGCACCACGATGCGCCCCTCTTTAGGCGTCAACACACGCGCGATGACTTTCAGCAGCGTGCTTTTACCGGCCCCATTCCGGCCCATGATACCGATCGAATTGCCGCGCTCCAAATCAAAACTGATGTTGCGCAGCGCCCAGAACTTGTTGATGTGAATTTTCTTCTGGACGGCTCGCACAAAGAGATCTTTGGTGCCGGAAATCGGTTCGGTCGGCATGCGGAAGCAAATGCCCAGATTGTCGGCATGAATGGCAATATTTTCATCAATCATCAAACGCTCTCCTTAGGTCCGGTAGGCAAATTCATTGGAATTTTTGGTGAACAGCCACCAGCCAAAAATCAGAAAGCCCAGGCTGTAGGCGATCCCTTTCAGCCACAGGTCCAGATC
>CALCQT010000163.1 GCA_937894825.1 uncultured Anaerolineaceae bacterium | reverse complement strand
GGGCAACACACTGAAATACGTATTTATGTCATTACCGATGAAAATAATCACGGCACTGATTGTCGCGATTATTTTGAATCAAAAACTCAAGGGGATTCATTTCTACCGCACTGTGTATTACATTCCCTCAATTTTCGGCGGCAGTGTGGCAATTTCCATTTTATGGCGATTTCTGTTCATGAATGGCGGTCTGGTGAACCGTATGCTGAATAATCTGGGATTGGATTCTGTTCCCTGGTTATCCAGCCCGAAATTTTCTTTATTTACCTTGAGCTTACTGAGTGTTTGGCAATTCGGGTCTTCAATGGTCTTATTTCTGGCCGCGCTGAAACAGGTGCCGGAAGATTTGTATGAAGCCGCGTCCATCGACGGCGCCGGCCAAATCCGGACCTTTTTTCGGATTACACTGCCTATGATCACGCCTGTTTTGTTCTTCAACATTCTCATGCAGTTGGTCAATGCCTTTCAGGATTTTACCGGCGCTTTTGTTATCACAAACGGAGGACCGCTTAATTCGACATACCTTTATGCACTGAAGCTTTATGATGAAGCCTTTAAGTATTTTAAAATGGGCTATGCCAGTGCATTATCATGGATTTTATTCATCATCATATTAATATTCACGACTGTATTCTTCCGCTTTTCGGAAGCTGTCACATATTATGAAGATGGAGGACAGTTTTAATGAATGGAAAAGTGAAAAGGCAAGTGGGACCTACAATTACCCACCTGATAATGCTTCTGCTTGGCGCCATAATGATCTATCCATTGCTATGGATGTTATTCTCTTCATTCAAGACAAATGCTGAAATCTTTGGCTCTACTTCTTTACTGCCTGCTGAACCAGTTTGGGATTCATTTATCAAAGGCTGGAAAGGAACAGGAAAAATAACCTATACGCAGTTTTACCTCAACACCTTCAAAATGGTTATTCCAACTGTTTTATTCACAGTTTTTTCCTGCTCGTTAGTCGCTTACGGTTTTGCCCGTTTTCGCTTTCGGGGCAAAAAATTCTTATTTACACTTATGATTTCAACCCTGATGCTCCCAAATTCAGTTTTGATCATCCCAAGATACATTCTATATAACAAACTCGGATGGCTGAACAGTTACCTCCCGTTCACGATGCCAGCATTATTCGCATGTTATCCATTTTTCATTTACATGATGATCCAGTTTTTCCGGGGGATTCCAATCGCGCTGGACGAGGCGGCAATTCTTGATGGCTGTAACTCGTTTCAAATCTATTGGAAGATTTTGCTGCCACTGACAAAGCCGGCACTATTTTCAGCTGCTATTTTCCAATTTATTTGGACATGGAATGACTTCACCAACTCTTTAATATATATCAATAGTGTCTCAAAATATCCCATTGTCCTGGCATTGCGGATGTCGTTAGATGCCACGGCAGCGGCGAACTGGAATCAGGTTCTGGCTATGTCGGTACTATCACTTTTACCTGGCACGATTTTGTTTTTCTCGGCCCAAAAGTATTTTGTGGAAGGGGTTTCTGCCGGAAGCATAAAAGGTTAGTATCACTACTGACTCGTTTAATAAACAATCATGGGGGATAGGATCAAGGATTTGGCAGGCAATCCTTAGTCCTATCTCCCATGATTATTTATTAAAATATTTCAGTTGCCTTTTTTTTCGGACAGAAAATATTACAAGCTTTTCACATATTCTTTATTGATCGCATATCTTTTCTCACTATTATTGAAGCGGAAAGTGCACGGTTCAGCGAACCTGTTGAAACCCGAGTTTTCATCAATATTTGGTGTAAATCTCGGTAATCATCCATCATGAACGTCAAAGCACGAATTCCAGCAAGTATTAATCCCTTTGAAATATTACCCGCCAATGGGGTAATAGTATAGATATCAATCCTATAGGAGAGAGAATGATGATGCAGCAAATGAAAAAAACCTTTGGGTTCGTGTTAGCGCTGGTTCTGGTGTTGGGCGTCCTCTGGACCGTTCCGGCCCTGGCCGCTGACAACACAGCCATCCTCGCCCGCGACGCCGAATGGCGTTACTATGACCAGGGCGAACTGACCGATGAAGCCTGGAAAACCGCCGATTTTGACGATTCCGCCTGGGCAATTGGCAAGGCCCCGCTTGGCTTTGGCGATGACGTTTCTGAAACCGACCCGACGCTGCCCATCGGCACCGTGATTGGTTTCGGCGATGATCCGGCCAACAAACACATGACCTCCTACTTCCGCACTACCGTCGAAGTGGCTGATCTTTCCGGTGTCGCCGATCTCGAAATCTATGTCCATGTCGATGATGGCGCGGTCGTTTATTTCAACGGCGTCGAAGCTTTCCGCCGCGGCATTGACGAAGGCGTCGAAGTTGTTTATGACACCGGCGCAAAATTCAAGCCCAAGGAAGAGACTTTCGTCATTCCGGCTTCCCTGCTTCAGGCCGGCGCCAACATCATCGCCGCGGAAGTCCATCAGGATGACGGCGACAGCTCCGACCTGTGGTTCGAACTGGGCATCACCCCGGTTGCCGCGCAGAGCACCGGCCCCGCGGAAAATTTGACCGTCCTCGCCCGCGATGCCGAGTGGAGTTATTATGACCAGGGCGAGCTGACCGATGCTTCCTGGAAAAATGTTGATTTTGACGATTCCGCTTGGGCAACCGGCGTGGCTCCGCTGGGTTTTGGTGACGACTACTCCGAAACCGACCCCTCCCTGCCGATTGGCACCGTTATCGGCTTCGGCCCCGATGCTGCTGACAAATATATGACCTCCTATTTCCGCACCACTGTTGAGGTGCCGGATCTGACCGGTTACGCCGGCCTTGAAATCTACGTCCATGTGGATGACGGCGCCGTCATCTATGTTAACGGCGTCGAAGCTTTCCGCAAGGGTATTGACGAAGGCATCGCGGTTGTTTATGACACCCCCGCCAAATTCAAACCAAAGGAAGAAACCTTTGTCGCTCCCATCGCAGCGCTGCAGACTGGTACAAACGTCATCGCTGCTGAAGTCCATCAGGACGGCGGCGACAGCTCCGACCTGTGGTTCGAACTGGGCGCCGTTGCCCTCGCCGCGCCAAAAGCCGGCGCCGCCGCTGAAGCCGTTGTCACACTGCCCGACCCGAACGCCCCGCTGGGCGAAGTCACAAAAGTGACCATTACCTTCGCCGGTGACGTTCTGACCGCGAAAGGTTTCACCTGGTACACCACGTTTGCCTCTGCCAACAGCGATCTGCAGGTGGTTGAGAAAACCGATGCCGAACCGAACTTCGACGATGCGCTGAAGTTTGCCGGCCGCTATCAGATTTCCACCAATTCCAAGACCGAAGTTGTTCATAAGGCCGAAGCTGTCGGTCTGAAACCCAGTGCTGAATATTACTTCCGCGTTGGCGACGAATCCCTGAACCTGTGGAGCGCGACCGGCTCCTTCGCCACAGCCACCGCTGACAGCGCTTTCACTTTCATCAACCTGGCTGACTCCCAGGCCAAGAACGAAGAGGAAGCGATACTGGCTGCCAACACCTTCATCAAATCCATCGAAACCGTCCAGGATGCCGAATTCATGGTCATCAACGGCGACCTGGTGGACACCGGCATGAATGAAATGCAGTGGGACTGGCTGATCGGCCATGGCGAAGAAATGTTTCTGAACACCACTTACATGCCCATCGCCGGCAACCATGACGAGGACAAGAACAGCTTCTACGAACATTTCGATCTCGTGCCCGCTCCGTTCTCTGCCACCGAAACTGGCGTTTACTACTCCTTTGATTATAAAAACGCCCATTTCATCATGCTCAATAACAACGAAGATTCACCGGAATACGCCGACTTCACCCCGGCTCAGATCCAGTGGCTGAAGGGCGACGCTGCCGCAGCGAAAGCCAATGGCGCCGAATGGCTGATCGCTGTCGTCCACAAGGGCCCCTATACCACCTCCAATCACGCCACAGACATCGACATCATGGGCGCAAATGGTGTCCGCACCCTGGTAGCTCCGCTGCTCGCTCAACTCGACATCGACCTGGTTCTGCAGGGTCATGACCACATCTACGCTCGCTCAAAGCCGATCGTTGACGGCGTCGCCATCGATGCCGAAAAGATCACCGAAACCTTCAATGAACTATCCATCGAATACTCGGTCAACCCCGAAGGCCCGATCTACCTGATCCCCGCCACCGCCGGCCCGAAAGTTTATTACAAGAACACGAAGATTGATCCCGCATACTACGACCTGTTTGATGTCGCGGATGAGAACCATGCTGCTGTGTACGGTCCCGATCCGTCCGACGCCTCCCGTCCGGTCCGCAGCGTTATCCAGAACTTCGTGGGCATCACCATCGACGGTAATAAACTGACCGCCGTGACCTATGAGATCGACCAGAACAAAGACGGCAACACGCCTTACATCGTCGATCAGTTCGGTATTATTAAATAAGCCAGCTCCTATCCTGCAATAAAAAAAGCACAGTCGATTGACTGTGCTTTTTTTATTGCAGGATAGGAAAAAATTCATTACGCTGGAAAAATTCTGTTTTTCCAGAAAATTCCTGATTCAGATCTCCGGAAAATACTTCGCATCCGAGGCTGTAACCCACTCATATTCCTTAACAGTCGTAGTAACAATATCCGCGTCATCTTGCAAACGGATACACCAGAGATAAAACTCCGCATATCCTGGTGCGGCGGCTTGAGCATGGGTTATATTTTCTGACATACCGAGCATGTCATTATTTTTTACCTTAAATGCATCATCTCCGAATTCCGCAAGACCATAGCCATTTTCCGGTAAAAACTTATAGTAGTAAATTTCCGGTTCAACATGCTGATGGGGAGGGAAAGAGGACCATTTCCCTGGTTCATGAACAACTTCACCAATGAAAAAATTGGTCTCAGGACAGTTCGTGCGATCAAAGAATGTCCTTGTAGTCCGCACCGCACACTCATTCATCAGGCCCAATCCACGTTTTTCATTCGCAAAAAGGCAGTCTTCCGGAAACAATAGACATGGGAAAAAACTCCTTGGATTGGAGGTGCGTACTAAAGCAACTTCCGATTTTTCAGACAAACATTCTATTGAGACTGATGTGTTTTGTGGCACATGGAGAATAATCGCTCCTTCGTGGAAACAGTCCACGCGCGACACTGTTTTTATAACATTTTCAAATGAAAAAGTTATCGATCCAGACAAAAGATCATAAACAACCTCCTGAGGATAGGAAAAATTCATCTTATCACCAACACTGAGAGATAAAACTCCAAATTCTAAGCCCATCATTTCAGGATTAGCTATAGAAGAGACCATTTCGTTATATCCTTTTTCAAATGGTTTCCGACTGGTATATTTCATAATCATTTCTCCATTTTTTGATGTGCACGAGCAACACTATTTGTAAACGATTCTTCGAAAAATTAGAGAGTTCAATTAGAAGCAAGATTCTCCAATAGAAAGGCCCGTTCTGAACCAGGAAATCCTGACACTTTATATCATAAGTCCTGATAAATTCGATAGAATTCCTGATTCAAAATTACTTTCGATTTTATTCCTTCGTGCAATTTAATATAGAACGGACTAAGATTACTTCACTGAGTTTTATATTGCCAATGCGCGCTCTGAGACACTGGTCACCAACGATTCAATTTCATATGGATCATCTATATTCAAAACCTGATCCGAAAGGCGCGACATCTCACGCTGATTCAACCTGCAAACCAAATACCGGACTTTTTCAATCAACGCCGGTGACATACTAAGTTTATTTACACCAAACCCCACCAGCAGTGGAATGAAATTGAGTTCTCCGGCAAGTTCACCGCAGACGCCTGCTTCGATACCTGCTTGTCGTGCAGAGCGGATTGTGTTCCCGATTAAACGAATCACCGCTGGATTATAAGGATTGTAAAGTTTTTGAATATTTGGGTTGGCACGATCAGTACAAGTCACATACTGTGTTAAGTCATTTGTGCCAATACTGACAAAGTCACAAACAGTTGCGAATCGGTCAGCGAGAACAGCAGAAGCCGGAGTTTCAACCATGATCCCAATATGGATGTCTTCATCAAATGGAATTTTTCTGTCCTGTAAAAGATTCTTCGCCTTTGCAACGAGTCTTTTGCAGGCAACAAACTCACTCATTTCCGTGATCATCGGAAACATGATTTTGGCTTTTCCACACGCACCGGCAGCGAGAATGGCCATGAGTTGATCTAAAAATATCTGCTCTCGATCCAGGCAAACACGCACAGCACGGTAACCAAGAAAAGGATTTTCTTCCTTAGGAAGCTCAAAATAGGCAAGATCTTTGTCACCACCGATATCTAATGTGCGGATGATAACAGGCCGTCCCTCCGCTTTTTTTACAACTTCGCTATAAGCTTCATACTGCTCTTCAAATGTCGGATAACGTGAAAAACGTCCAAAAACAAATTCAGTACGAAATAATCCAATCCCATCGTATGCAATGTCTTCAAGCGGCTTCATATCTTGCTCACCGCCAACATTCGCACAAATCTGGATATCTACATCATCCAGCGTTCTTCCTGCCACATGTTGACTCTCTCGTACCTTTTCGGCCAGTGCTTTTTCCCGATCTATTCGTTTGTAATAATTTACAATAGTTGATGCATCCGGATCCAGATAGACATCAACTATTGTAAATTATAACAAACGAATAGATCGGGAAAAAG
>CALCQT010000162.1 GCA_937894825.1 uncultured Anaerolineaceae bacterium | reverse complement strand
GATTGCGCAATGCCAAGGCTCGCAATTTTTTCCGCGGGCATGTTGGTGATATCCTGTCCATAAAACTGGATCTTTCCGCCGGCTGCCGGCACCAATCCGGATATGGTGCGCAGGGTGGAGGTTTTGCCCGCTCCGTTTGCGCCTAACAGCGCAACCACGCTGCCCTCAGGAACCACCATGTTCACCTTGTTGACCGCTTCGATGGCGCCATAGCGGACTGAGAGGTTGGTAATTGTCAAAGCATTTTCAGACATGTTATTCTTCCTCTCCAAGATAGGCTTCCTGCACGATCTTATTGGTGCGGATCTTCTCCGGAACGTCACAGGCGAGAAATCTGCCGAAGGAGATGGCGCAAATACGATCACATACATTCATCACCAACCCCATGTCATGCTCCACCAGGAGAATCGAGCAGTTATACGCATCGCGGATTTTCCGTATATTTTGGGTCAAACCGTCTGTTTCGCTATCGTTCAGGCCTGCTGCGGGTTCGTCCATAATCACCAGTTTCGGTTTGCACAGCAGGGTGCGGGCCAGCTCGACTTTTTTCAAAACGCCGTAGGGCTGGCCGCCGGCCAGCATATCCTTGCGGTCGGCAATGTCGAAAAAGTCCAACGCCTCCAAAGCTTTTTCGCGCATGGCTTTTTCTTCGCGTCGGGCGCGCGGCAGTTTCAAAGCCTGTTCAAACACATTGGCCTTAAAGTCGATATGTCCGCCAATCAGCACGTTGTCTATCAGCGAGAGTTCTTTGATGACTTCAACGTTCTGAAACGTCCGTACCAGGCCTAACGAAATGATTTTATGCACCGGTATGCCGACCAGGTTCAACGTTTCCTGCCGGGAAGGATCGCCTCCTTTTTGCAGGCGGGACGCGTCCGTTGTAAAAAAAACATTGCCCCGGGTGGGTGTGTAAAACTGCGTAATACAGTTGAAAACCGTTGTCTTTCCCGCGCCGTTGGGCCCGATCAGTCCAAAAATCTCATTTCGGTTGACATGAAACGAGAGATCGTCTACCGCCTTAAGCCCGCCGAAATGCATGGAGAGGTTTTCGATGCGCAGGACATACGTTTCTGTGGAAAGGAGCGAATCGCGTGTTATTTCGTTATTCTGCATTTCAGCGCTCCTCTTTGTTGGGAATGCCCGGCTTTTTCCTGCCCCCGAGAAGGCGAGACAGACCTGCTTTCAGGTCGCTCGGCAGTTTTCCAAGCCCATTGGGATAAAACATGACGACAAGAATGATTAATACCCCATTGACGATAAATGAAATCTGCGGGTTTTGCCTGAAGAAAGGGATATTGTTCAGGAACAGATCCGACACGCCCCAAACCACAAAAACACCGAGAACCGTGCCATAAATCGAGCGGACGCCGCCGATGACCACCGCGGCAAGAATATTCAGCGAGAGGTTCAAGACCCAGGTCGTCGGGTAGGTTCCTTTTACAAAGAATACATACAGCGCGCCCGAAAGACCGGCGTATGCCGTCGCGATGGCAAACACCAGCAGACGGTATTTCAAAAGGCTGACGCCCATGGCCTGTGCGGCGACTTCACTGCCGCGCATGGCGTGCATGGCACGGCCGAACTGACCGTTGACCAGATTCCATGTCAGCATCATCACCAGCACCAGCGCAACGACCAACAGGAGATACATGGTATCGCGCTTGAACGCGATGTCGAATATGACCGGGTAGCTGATGTTTTTTCCGCTGGTGCCGCCGGTGAGGTCGGTGGCCTGTTGAAATGTTTTCAGCAAAATTTCAGATACGCAAAGCGTGGCGATCGCGAGATAAAACCCGGAGATACGCAGCGATGTCAGGCCAACCAAAGTCCCGATCAAGGTGGGGATGGCGACGGCCGCCAGCAGCGCAATCCAGAAAGAAAGCTGCAGATCTCCGTAGAAATAAGCCGCCACATAAGCGCCAAGACCCATGAAGCCGGCTGTACCGAGCGAGATCAGCCCGGAATATCCCAGCAACAGGTTTAGTCCCAGCGCCGCGATGGCGTAGATCAGAATCTGCGCCATGGTGGTAACCACGCCGGTTTTGATGAGTTTCATTTTGGCCAGCTGCGGCAGGCAGGCCAGCAGCAGCCCAAAAAGTACAAAACGAAGATACTGGTTATGGTAAAGGGATAAAAGGAAATTTGTGGTTTTTTTCATAGCGGTCGGTTGTTTATTGCTGTCCAAAGCCTTATTCCTACACTTTCTTACTGTACTTTTTCCCAACGATTCCATTGGGGCGGAAAAGCAGGAAGATCAACAATAAAATGTACATAATCTGTTCGCCCCAAACAGAGCTTACGTAGTAGGTAAGGAAATTACGCGCGATACCGAGGATATAAGCCCCCAGAACCGGACCGTAAAAGGTTTGGAAGCCGCCCAAAACACAGGCAAACAACGCGCTGATCTGCACCGGGTTCATCAGCCAGACGCTGACGCTGGTCGCCGGGGCGATCATGACGCCGGAGAGCACGCCCAGCACGCCAGCCACCGCCCAGGCCATCATGGTGACACTCTGTGTGGGCACGCCCATCAGGCGGGCTGTCTGTTCATTGGATGCCGTGGCGCGGATTGCCAGCCCCAGTTTTGTCTTATGCAGCACATAAAATAAAACCAGCATAATCACCAGGCCCAAAGAGATGTTCAGGATGGCGTTATAGGAAATTGCCGCGCCGCCCACCACAACTTCTCCCGAGGGGATAAACCGCGGCAACTGGAGTGTTGCCACGCCGAAAAACATCGGCGCCAGCCCCAGAAATACGATAATCAGGCCCAGTGTGATGATTTGCTTGCCAACCGGCGAGACTTTTTTGGTGTGCCGGATGACGAGAAAATCTACCAGAAATCCTGTGAAAATAGCGCTGATGATCCCGGCCAACACCGAAGCCCAGAGCGGCATGGAAAACGAGGTGAAAAACCAGGTAACCACAAAGGTGTTGAACATCGCCATGGATCCCTGCGCAAAATGCGTTATAAGGCTGGTACGGTAGATGATGATAATGCCAAGAGCTGCCAAAGCATAGATGCTGCATGTTTCCAGGCTGCGGAAAATCAACTGCAAAATCGTACTCACAAGGTACTCCTCCGTCTTTCAGTTTTGGGGGTATTTGTTTATTCCGGCAGCATCCCTTTTTCGATCCGAGGTTCCAGATTTTTCAAGCGTAGAAATGACACACGCTCATGTGACGGTAATGTCATTTTTCTGGCAGAAAAATTGCTAAAACAACAGAATTTTTCAAAGCTACCTTGACTTAAATTCTATTATATCTGGTGATATTGAAATAATCAAGCCTTTTTTGAGGCTTTTTTTTGCATTTCTGGATAGTGATATTCTACCATATTGTAATCCTCAAAAAATATGCTATACTATGAAAAAGTGACAAGGTTGTCATATTCGCGCTTTTTTTCACGAAGGAGAATTTTAAAATGCAGCATCATGTAGGTATTCTGGGATACGGTATATATCTTCCCGACAATATCATGACCGCGGGGGATATTGCCAGGGCGACAAATGGTGTGTGGGCTGAAGAAGCTGTTGTGGAGAAGCTGGGTATTGATAAACTATCTATATAACCCTCAAATAAATTTATTGTTAAAAAGACCGTTCCCGGCGAAGATGACGGCACGCAAGAGATGGGCGTGCGCGCGGCACAGGACGCGTTGCAGCGCACGAGGCTTGACCCGAAAGAGATTGATGTGATCCTGTGTATTGGCGAAGAATGGAAAGAATATCCGCTGACCACTTCGGCGCTCTATATCCAGGAGAAAATTGGCGCGGTGAACGCTTGGGGGATTGATGTCGCCAACCGCTGTTGCACCTGCTGTACGGCGATCAAAATGGCAAAAGACATGCTGTTGGCGGATGATGAGATTCGCACCGTTTTGATTGCCGGTGGTTACCGCAACGGTGATTTTGTGGACTACAGCGACAAAAGCATGTCTATGATGTATAACCTCGCCGCGGGCGGCGCTGCCATTCTGCTCCAAAAAGATTTGGGACGCAATGTTGTGTTGGGGAGCCATTTTATCGGCGACGGCAGTATGGCGCGCGATGCCGGCGTTGAGATTGGCGGGATCGCCAATCTTTTCACGGCCTCTAATATAGAAGAAGGGTATAAGTCCCTGCGGCTGATGAACGCTGAGCACATGAAAGAGCGGCTGAATGAGGTTTCCCTGAAGAATTGGTACCAATGCATTGATGAATCGCTGCGGAAATCCGGTAACCTCACCCGCGGTGATATTGATTATCTGGCCATTCTGCACTTCAAACGTTCGCAGCATTTTGCCATGCTGAATGAGCTTGGACTTTCCCCCGAACAGACCATTTATCTTGAAAATTATGGCCATGTCGGGCAGCTGGACCAGATTCTTTCGCTGGCGCTGGGGCTGCAGGAAGGCAAAGTCAGGGATGGCTCATTGGTATGTATGATCGCAGCCGGCATTGGCTACGATCATACATACCAATGAGCCAT
>CALCQT010000161.1 GCA_937894825.1 uncultured Anaerolineaceae bacterium | reverse complement strand
TGGTCAATTATTTCTGTAATTCCCGGCAATTCGGGATAAAAAAACGGAGTCTTCCGTTTCCGAGAGACTCCGTTCACTTTTGCTAAGCAAAAAAAGCGATCAGGACGGATTCCCTCGCTTGTTTTCCATGGCCATCATTGAACAGTACGATCGCATATTCATTAATTTCGAATTATATAGGATTCATAGGTGCTGTCAATAGCGATTCGGAAAGATATTATTCCGTGGTTGTCAGATGTTCACCCGGGATCGTAACACTTACGCAGAATCTTCATTAATTGCTCCGAGGGCGCAAAATATACGCCCTCGGATAAGAAATTGAGATTCAGTTTACAATCGGCGCCAGGCATTAAAAACAGCGCTATCTTGTGAATCGGGGCCCCGTGTTAGTTGACTGAACCCGGTTCGCCACCCAGATTAATTACAACGCCGGTGACGCTTTCATCCGATTCGGATAACTGAACCATAATGAAACTCCCAACCGCAATGTCAGCAAATGTTCCAGTCGATATTCCACTGCCATTCCAGACCGTAACGTTTACGTCGTCAGGAATCGTGATCACCTGCTCTTCGCCGGTTTCGGAATTTTCAGATCCCTGACCATCACCGGGACGTCCTCCTGCCGGAGAATTTCCGCCACCGCCCGGACCGCCTGTGGGAGCACCGCCTTCCGGTCCGTTTTGTCCGCCGCCGGGCATCCTTCTCACCGACAAAGTGATCTCATTTCCATTAATCGCGGTCACTTCGCCACTGAGCATGTTTCCGTTGAGCATGCCCTGATGGACAACGACAGCAGTGGCAACACCATCCGTTAAGGTCACCGTCACAAAGCTGCCTTCCGCAATATCAGCGACCGTCCCATCGGATGTTTCACCGCTATTTTGAATCGTAACAACGGCCAAGTCAGAAAGGGTGATCACTTGTTCCTCACCGGTCAGTGAATCTTGCCCTTCTGGTCTTCTTCCGGAACCTTCAGAGGGAGCTTGCCCTTCAGGTTTGCCGGAACCATCCGCGGGGGCTCCGCCACCTTGTCCACCCGGCCCACCAGTCGCGCCTGCTGCCGATATATCCGGAACCATCCCGGGTACGATCGTGATCGAAGTACCATCAACTGCCGAGACCCGGCCGCTCAGGCTGTTTTCATCCGCTGCCTGAGCCGGAAGTCCGGCCGCTGCCAGCGCCAACAACAAAAAACCAACACAAACCAGAATTGCTACAACATTTTTTTTCATTTTCAATAAATATCCTTTTTAATCTTTGTGATCTTCTGATCCTCAGCATTTCCACTCGCGTGCTTTTCCGGATCGCATACGCCAAAAATTCGGCTTACTCCGACTGCTAAGGAATGGACTCGGCAGACAGTTTTCGCTGCCATTACGGAGATCTTTTAGCACATCAGATCGTTTACGCCACTTTCTCCGGCCCACAAAAGATCATTTTCACGATCTGTTTTCCAGTATAGACCCAACAAACCTGGCCGAAAATAAATATTGCATTAAGAGGCAGGATTTATACTTATGAAATGGTTAAGGACAGCAATATCGATATCGACGGCCTGGATTGGTCTGCATGACGATTCGAAAGCCTTTCATAATGGTTCGGATGTCGGGAAATAAATCATTAAAACAAAGGAAAAAACAGGGCTTTTTCGATCTTTGTTATAATGAAACTGCTAATCAATCAGAATTCATAGCGTCGCCGGATCGGAGAAAAAGATGCGAAAACATATCCCCTGGCTGTTTTTCCTGATACTCATTTGCAGCGGATGCGGGAAATTTTTGACGGAGGCTGAAGTTAACGCCACCGTTGTGGCAAAAATCAAAGAAGTCGCCGCACTGCAGCGCGTTAATGTCACCGTCGAGACTGTGGTCGTAAAAGAATATGTTGTCGTAACCACCACACCCGGACCCACTGCGACCGTTCCGGTTCAATATGTAACCTTGACGCCGATCGGGTTCAACCGGTTTTCCAAAGAGGATGTCTATCAGTCTCTGGCAGCGGGCGGGCTTTCCA
>CALCQT010000160.1 GCA_937894825.1 uncultured Anaerolineaceae bacterium | reverse complement strand
CCTTCCTGTGCGACGAAGCGGGTGTTCAGCTCCGAGAGGGCGAATCCGGACAGGAGCGCGAAAAACGCCAACGCGCTCATCAGCAGACGTTTGGGCTGCTGCTTCATGAAATGGAAGAAGAACCATAACCCTGCCGTGACATATACAAATATGGCTGAAGGACGGATGTTGAGCGCCAGAGAAAGCGAGAGGAAGCCTAACAACACCAGACCGGTTTTTCGCCGGTTTGCGCCGTGGATCAGGAAGAATGCGCTGAGGTAACCAATGATGAAACTGTAGGGCTCCGTCATGAAGCTGCCGAGATATGCGCGGACGAAGAAGAAAGCGTTGGTCAGAAACAGCGCCGCTGCGGCAGGGCCAAATTCACCCGTGATCAGCGGCAGCGTCAGCAGGACACTGCCCGCCACCAGCATGGCGGTCAGGCCATAAAGAACCAGCCCATTGTTGTCGCTCAGAAGGAGTACCAGCGCGTTGAAGGTCAGCGCCAGCGGCCGGATCGCGGAGGATTGTTCCATCGAGCCGCCGAAGAGGAAGCGCAGTGTGTTCAGGTGGTGGATGAAGGCGTCCGACCAGGGGATGGTACCGGCAAAAATGTACTGACTGGAAGCGCCGGAGTTCCACAGCCCCATCAGCGGCAGCAGGAAAATGCCGAAAAGCAACGGGTATGCCAGCGCTTTCAGATAGACGTTCTTTACCGAGACGGCCAGGTAGGTCAGCAGAAATACGGCCGGCAGGATAAAGAGTTTCTGGCGGAAGATGAGCCCCAGATTGCGGTCGCCGGGTAGGATCAGCGTGATAAGCGTGATCGCGGCGCAAAGCAGTGCGGCAAGTGTTCCTGCCAGGAGGTCGTTTTTTTGTTTAGTCATGTGAATTTGAGTTATCCAGTGAGTTTCTGTATTTTACGAATCCAGGAGTTTCCTTTCAGATTATACTGTGAGTTATAGCAGAATAAGTTCTGTCTCAGGATTACCAATACTCATAAAATGAGTATGTATGACAAATGTTCCTTTTTTCGAGTGACGCAAAACCGGAGGCGGATATCCCGCCATTTTCAGATAAAATAAAATCAAATGTAAGACAACTTGAAATGGACGCGCCAGCCCTGATTTCTGCCCCAGGAAACCGATGGTTTCGGATGGAGATACAGACGAAGGTCACGGTTTCCGAACCGGAAGCGAAAGGCGCGCTGCAGATTTTTCACGTTTTAAAGGAGTAAGCCATGTTCGAACTCAACATCAATGGAAAAAAAGTGACGGCAGCGTCGGATAAAAAGCTGATGACATATCTGCGCGACGACCTGCGTCTGACCTCGGTCAAAGACGGCTGCAGCGAAGGCGCCTGTGGAGCCTGCACCATTCTGGTGGATGGCAAAGCGGTCAAATCCTGTGTGCAGAAGGTCTCGAAATTTGTCGGCAAAATCGTCGTCACGGTTGAAGGGCTTTCCGAACGTGAAAAAGAAGTCTATACGCATGCCTTTGCTGAGGCGGGCGCGGTGCAATGCGGCTACTGCACACCAGGCATGGTGCTGGCTGCTAAGGGATTGCTGGATCAGAATCCGGATCCGACCCTGGTGGAAGTCAAACAGGCCATTCGCGGCAACATCTGCCGCTGCACCGGATATAAGAAAATTGAAGAGGCCATCCTGCTGGCGGGAAAAGTCTTCCGCGAGAACTTGCCGGTGCCGGCCCCGGAAACCGATGGCTCCCTGAACCACCGCTTCAAACGGGTCGACGCGAAGGAAAAGGTCCTCGGCACGGGCGAATATGTCGACGACGTCGTTTTGCCCGGCATGCTGTACGCCAAGGCGCTGCGCTCCAAATATCCGCGCGCGCAGGTGAACAAAATCAACGTCGAAAAAGCTGCCGCCCACCCGGATTGCGTGCGTATTCTGACAGCCAAAGATGTGCCTTACAACAAATGCGGCCACATCATCCCGGACTGGGATGTCATGATTGCGGAGGGGGATATCACGCGCTATATCGGCGATGCGCTGGCGCTGGTCGCCACGAACCATGCCGAAACGCTCGACGAGGTGCTGGATCTGATCGAAGTGGACTACACCGAACTGACACCAATCACCTGCCCGACCGACGCGCTGAAAGCGAACGCGCCGCTGCTTCACCCGCGCGGCAACATCATGCGCAAAGAGATCCTCAAACGGGGCAACGCGGATGAAGCGATCCGCAATTCGAAATATGTGGTGACGAAAAAGTATTTCACCCCCTTTAACGATCATGCTTTCATGGAGCCGGAATGCGCTATTGCCATGCCGGATGGTGACGATGGCATTTTCCTGCTCTCCGGGTCCCAGTCGGTCTATGACGAACAACACGAAATTGCCCGTATGCTGCAAATTCCGGAAGAAAAAGTGCATTCACAATCCAAGCTGGTCGGCGGCGGGTTCGGCGGGAAAGAGGACATGAGCGTTCAGCATCATGCCGCACTGATGGCCTGGTATACCAAAACGCCGGTCAAGGTGAAATTTTCCCGTCAGGAGAGTCTGCTCTACCATACCAAGCGCCATGCCATGGAGATGGAGTTCACCACGGCCTGTGACGAGAACGGCAATCTGACCGCGATGAAAGCCATCCTGATCGCTGACACCGGCGCCTATGCCTCACTGGGTGGTCCGGTGCTGCAACGGGCCTGTACGCACGCGGCCGGGCCGTATAATTATCAAAATGTGGACATCCTCGGAATGTCGATCTATACCAATAATGTGGTGGCGGGCGCCTACCGCGGTTTCGGCGTCACTCAGAGCTGTTTCGCCACGGAAAACAACATCAACCTGCTGGCGGAGATGGTCGGGATTTCCCCCTGGGAGATCCGCTATCGGAACGCCATCCGTCCGGGGCAGGTGCTGCCGAACGGACAGATCGCCGATCCGAACTGCGCCATGGCGGAGTGTCTGGAAGCGGTCAAAGAGGTCTATGAAGCCAACAAATATGCCGGCATCGCCTGTGCTTTCAAGAACAGCGGTACCGGCGTCGGACTGAAGGATATCGGCCGCTGCATCCTCTCGATTGAAAACGGGATCATCCACATCCGCACATCCGCTGCCTGCATGGGACAGGGCATCGCCACGGTCTGCACGCAGATGGTCGCGCAGCAAACCGGGTTGGATCCCAATTTGATGATCCATGAGACGCCGGACACGATCCGCACACCCAATTCCGGCACCAGCACGGCCTCCCGGCAGACGGTTCTGACCGGTGAAGCGGCCCGACGGGCCGCCGAGAAGCTGGGCGACGAGCTGAAACTGGGGCGGACGCTGGCGGACCTGGAAGGGAAGGAATTCTACGGCGAATTCTCCGCTGTGACTGATCCGATGGGCTCCTCAAAAGAGAATCCGGTCAGCCATGTCAGCTATAGCTATGGCGCGCAGGTGGTCATTCTGGATGAGCAGGGCAAGGTGGAACGGGTGGTCGCGGCGTATGACGTGGGTACGCCGGTCAATATCCAGTCGGTGGAAGGACAGATCGAGGGCGGCATCGTGATGGGGCTGGGGTTTGCGCTGACGGAAGATTATAAGGTTGAAGGCGGTTATCCGCAGGTGCGCTACGGTAAGCTGGGCTTGTTCCGCGCGCCGGAGACCCCGCCGATCGACATACTTCTGGTGCAGGCGCCCGGCGACAGATTGGCGTATGCTTTCGGCGCCAAGGGCGTCGGCGAACTTTGTCTGATTCCGACCTCCCCGGCCTGTGCCCATGCCTATTACCGGTTTGACGGCCGTTTCCGCAGCTCGCTGCCGATTCAGGATACTTTTTATAAACCAGCCAAAACGGCGGCCTGATTGGACGAGACGGCAGCGGGACGGATGAAGGTCTGTGGGCTGGTGCTGGCGGCCGGTCTTTCCAGCCGCATGGGTGATTTCAAGCCGTTAATGGATCTGAACGGGAAGCCGGTCATCGTGCGCACGGTCGAGAGCATGCTGTCGGCGGGGGTTTCTCCCGTGACGGTGGTGTTGGGCAACCGTGCGGATGAAGTGACGCAGGTGCTGCAGGCGGCGATTCCGCCGGAGGCAATCCGCATCGCGCTCAATCCGGACTACGCCACGACCGACATGCTGACTTCAATCAAAATCGGCATCCGGGCGTTGCCGGAGGATTGCGCGGCCTTCTTTCTTCTGCCCGGCGACATGCCGGCGGTGCGAAAAAGCACGTATGATCGGATCCGGACTGAAATGGAAGCGACGCACGCCGCGGCGGTATTTCCGCTGATTCAGGGCTTTCGCCGGCACCCGCCGTTGATCAGAACGGATATAATAGATGAAATACTGGCGTTTGCCGGCTCCGGCGGGCTGAAATCCTTCTGGAATCAGTATAAAGGCGTGGTTGCACAGGCGCCGGTTGATGATCCCGGCTGTTGGTTGGACATGGATACATTGGAAGATTATCAAAGGCTGGCCGCTTATTTGAAAGGGAATGAATCAGAATCGGGAAGTCAGCTTTCCGGGTTTTGATCGAATAAACGAATTCTCTGCCCGTTTTTAATTCCGCAGAGTAAAATCAGCATCCGTTTCGATAGACAGAATTGTTGGAGATGAATGATATGGGAAAAAGTATCAGTGAATCCATCGTGAAAAAAGATCATTTGGCGAAATTCAGCGGAAGCGCGCTCTATGTGGCGGATTATCCGCTCGATCAGACGCTGGTCGGAAAATTTCTGCGTTCAACCAGGGCCAAAGCCCGCATTCAAAAGGTGACGCTGCCGCTCCTGCCGGAAGGGTATTGGGTGGTCGATAAGAATGACGTTCCGGGAGTGAACCGGGTCCACATCGTGTTGGACGACACACCGGTTTTCCCGGAGGAGACGGTCGAGTTTATCGGGGATCCGATCCTGATGGTGGTCGGTCCGGATGAAGCCGTGGTGGACCGACTGCTGAGCGAAATCCGGGTTGATTACGAGGACCTGGAGCCCATCATCGACATTCGTGATTTTGACACGGTCTTTTTTGATTACACCTACCACAAGGGCGATACGGAACGTGCCTTTGCGGAAGCGGACAAGATCTATGAAGAAGAGTTCGAGACCGGCTATCAGGAACAGGCCTACCTTGAACCGCAGGGGTTGATCGCCCAGCCGCAGCCGGGAAAAATGACCGTGCGCGGGTCCATGCAGTGTCCGTACTATGTCCATGGCGCGGTGGCCAAAGCGCTCGGCGTCGAAGCCAGCGCCGTGCAGATCGTTCAGGATGTGACCGGCGGCGGCTTCGGCGGGAAAGAGGATTATCCCTCGATTCTGGCTTGCCAGGTGGCCGTGGCCGCGTTGAAGGCCGGTCAGCCGGTGCGGACGATTTTTGACCGCCGGGAGGACATCGAATTTACCAGCAAACGGCACCCGTCGCTGTGCACTTACAAAGTCGCGGTCAAAGATGGTAAGGTCACTGCGATGGATATTGATGTGCTGTTCAATGGCGGGGCGTATACGACGCTCTCTGCGGTCGTGCTGCAGCGCGGCATCATCTGCTCCAGCGGCGTTTACAACGTACCGAGCCTGAAGGTGCGTGGGCGGGCCGTCAAGACCAACACTGTGCCGAATGGCGCATTTCGCGGATTCGGCGCGCCGCAGACCTTTTTCGCCGTCGAGATGATGATGAATCATATCGCGCATGATTTGGGGATTGAGCCGCTTGATTTCAAGAAAACGCATCTGGTGAAACAGGGCGACGCCACTTCCACCAGTGGGAAATACCATTTTCCGGTGCCGCTGCCGGCCATGATCGACGAGGTCTGCCAGGCCAGCGACTATGAGAAAAAACGGGCGTTGTATAAAAACCAGACCGGCCGCTATCGCCGCGGGATTGGTATTTCGGTCCATTTTCACGGCGCCGGCTTCACCGGTTCCGGCGAACGGGATCACATCAAAGCGGTTGTCCGGCTGCATAAATATGCTGAGGGCAAAGTTGAGATTCTGGTTTCGAATACCGATATTGGGCAGGGTTTGAAGACCACCTTTTCAAAAATCGTGGCCAACGAACTGAACATTCCGATTGATCGTGTGCTGATTGAAAATCCGGACACCGATCGTGTGCCGGATTCCGGCCCGACGGTGGCCTCCCGTTCGCTGATGGTGGTTGGCGAGTTGCTGCGCAAGGCGGCCATTGAGCTGCGCGCGGAGTGGGTGGAAGGCGCGGAACAGATCGTGGAGCAGCGCTTTAAAGAGCCGGACTTCATGATTCCGTTCTATATTGATAAGTTTCAGGGTGACGCTTACCCGACTTATGCCTGGGGTGTGAATGTGATTGAGGTCGAGATTGACACCCTGACGGCATTTTCGACGGTTGTCGGCGCCTGGGCTTCTTTCGACGTCGGCACGCCGATTGACTACAATATTGTGATGGGCCAAATGGAGGGCGGTTTTCTGCAGGGGATCGGCTACGCTTCCTGTGAGTATATGGCCGCTGACAGCAAAGGGCGGATCCGCAATAACAGTTTTACCGACTATATCATCCCGACCGCGGTTGACGTGAAAAATATGGTTGTCGGGCTGCATGTGGAAGAATACCCGGATGGACCCTATGGTGCGAAGGGCGCGGGTGAACTGCCGTTGGTCGGGGCCGCTCCGGCTTATGTGGCGGCGCTGGAACATGCCCTGGGCGCGGATCTGAATCATGCGCCGTTCACGACCGAAGATATCATGAAGGTGCTTTCGGATAAATAAAGAAAAATGCGAAACAAAAAAAACTGGTGGAAGGTCATCCTGATTCTTCTCATTGCTCTGATCAGCTTCTCGTTTCTGATGATCCGCCGCTCGAATATCAATATTGTCTCTTTGTTCCGTGACCTGACCTTTGACAAAATGAGCTGGACCCGGAACCAGGCCAAAGTCGGCGTGATGCCGATCTGTGGCCTGGACAATGAGTGGACTGTTTTGGTGGCAGGGGTGGATTATCGCGGAACGGAATATCTGTATGGATTGGCGGACGCGATTCGGCTGGTGCGGATCGATTTTACCAAACCGCAGATCAATGTCGTGCCGCTGCACCGGAATCTGGTGGTGGAACCGCCGGCGGCAATGGACATTGAAGGCGTTATGATGCTGAACCAGACCTACTTTTTCGGAACGGTGGGGATGGGCCATTTTGATGGGGAAGGTTTCGGCGGCGGTGCGCTGGCGGCGGCGATCCGGGAGAATTTCGGGATCGAGGTCGATCATTATCTGGTCGTGAATCTGGAAATTTTCGAACATGTCGTGAACGCCATCGGTGGGATTGAGGTAGATCTACCGACAGAAGTGGATGACCGTCCGGTTGCTTATTTTCCGCCGGGGAAGCAATCGCTGAACGGGACCCAGGCGCTGAATTTGGCCCGGGCGCGCCGGAACTATTCGGATTCGTTCCGAATCAGCAGTCAATCCATCGTTTTGAACGCAATTTTTGATCGCGTCAACGATCCGGCGATTTTGCTGCGGCTGCCGGATATTTATCAGGCGGTGTCCGGATCGATTCTGACAGACCTGTCTGCCGCTGACATCGCCACGCTCTTATGCCTGACGCCGCGGCTGAAATCGGAATCGCTCTTTTTCGCGGAACCGCCGCTGGACATTCTGGTGTCCGAATATCAGTTTATCCCGAACATGAGCCAGCAGATGATGATCTACCGCTGGGATGCGCGATTTTTGAATTGGTTGACGACGACGCTGCGTCATGGCCAGACAGAATCGGTTGCAGCGGAATAATCATTGAGGGCCCTGTTTCAAGCGGCTATGGCATGCGCAAATTTATTGGTGTGGGGTGAAGCGAAAATGACTCAAGGCGTCCTGTTCGATTTTAACGGTACCCTGTTTCTGGATACGGATAAACATGAGATTGCCTGGCGGGAAATCTACCGCAAATACCGCGGTCGTGATATCAGTTCAGACGAATATGCAGCTTTCATTCACGGCCGCGCTTTTCCGCTGGTTACCGAATATGTTCTGGGAAAAGACGTTTCCGAGGAAGAACGGTACAATGTGATGATCGAAAAGGAGATCCTGTACCGTGAACTCGTGCGTGCGGATCCGGCCGGCCGGCAGCTTGTTCACGGCGCGGCGGATCTGTTGGATGAGCTGCAGGCGCGCGGCATTCCTTTTACCATTGCTACCGCTTCGGAAATCACGAATGTGCGCTTCTTCTTCGATATCTTCTCGTTGTCGCGCTGGTTTGCCGGACCGGAATCGATCGTTTATGATGACGGCACCTTTCCGGGAAAACCTGCGCCGGATATCTATCTGAGGGCGGCGAAGTTGATCGGAGTGGCTCCGGCCGATTGTCTGGTGGTGGAAGACTCACCGGCTGGGATCAAAGCGGCGGAGAACGCCGGCGTCGGCAAGATTGTGGCGATGAAATCGATTCTGGATACGGCGAAAGTTGAAGGCAATCCGATTATCACCGCCGTAATTGATAATTTTGAAGGATTTATTGAGAGGTTTTTGTAATGGATATCAGACAAATCATTGCAGCGGTTCCTGAGAATCTGGTGGTGCTGGAAGGGGATCGGCTGTTGTCTTTGCACCATTTATTGACTCCGCCCCATTTGGACACGCTGATTCACAATCCGAAGAACCAGCGGCATCTCTGGCAGCTTCTTTCCGCTGAGTATCCACAGGACTACATCATTGAGGTGATCGAGAGAGATGTGGCCGGCACGCACGCAGAGCGGACACGGCAGATCACGCTGAGCGATTTGCGGGAGGGCGACCAAATCAAAGATGCCATTGCGCTCCATATCCCGCCGTTGCCGGAAGAGCGTTCGTTTGAGTTTTTTCAGAATGTGGTCGCGACACTGCGGGCGCCGGATGGCTGCCCCTGGGACCGCAAGCAGACCCATCAATCGCTGCGCGATGATTTTTTGCAGGAAGTCTATGAGCTGCTGAGTGGCCTCGACGATCTGAATCTTGACACGATTTCGGAAGAGTTGGGTGATGTGCTGCTGCATGTTGTCATCCAGGCGCAGATCGCGCTGGACGCCGGCGAATTCAACCTGGGGGATGTCGTCAACCATATCAGCCGGAAGCTGATTTTCCGTCATCCACATGTGTTTGATCACGCCGAAAAGTTGACTTCGGACGAAGTGTTGGACCGTTGGGAGCGTGTGAAAAAGGCGGAACGGGCCGGGCAAAAGAAGGAACAGGGCTTGCTGGACGGCATTTCAACAGCCATGCCTGCTTTATCGATGGCGTTTTCTTATCAAAAACGGGCTGCCAAAGCCGGATTTGACTGGGATTCGGTCGATGGTGTGTGGGGCAAGCTCAACGAAGAGATCGAGGAGTTCCGCAAGGCCGAAACCGATGCGGAAAAAACGGATGAACTGGGCGATATTCTGTTCACGTTGGTGAATCTGGCCCGTTGGGAAAAAGTTGATCCGGAGACTGCACTGCGCATGGCGAACCGCAAATTTTACCATCGCGTCCAGTATGTCGAAGCGCAGGCAAAGTTGATCGGGAAAGATCTTTTTGATATGCCATTGGAAGAAAAAGACCGGTATTGGGATGCGTATAAAGCCACTGAGTAAACAACGCGGTGCGGTACGGTGGATTGGTTTCGCCCTGGGGCTTTTGCTGTTATTGGCAGGCTTTTCAGGCTTGATCTGGTCTCTGTGGGCAAATCGTTCGGCTGTATTGGAGACGGATATTCCGGCAGTCCGCGTTCCACTTTCCTGGGATGAACAGGACTGTGAGTTGCTGATCCCGGCTGGCCGGATGCGATTGACCTGGCCGGAACGGATTGGTTTGGGGCGCAGCGGAAAGGTGGCGGTCAGTTATCTCCCGGACGCGGATCTGGAGTGGGAGTGTGCGCAGCCGCTGCCGGAGGGTTCGTCGATTCCGGACGTTTTTCTGGAGTTGCGCCTCGAAATCCCCGAATCTTTGGTTGAACCCGCGCTTTCATTGCAGCAAAAATTTCTGCCGGTTTCAAAAAAATCCTTTGGCTGGAGCGTTCATTTTCCGCAAAGAACGGGCGTTTTCACCGCGACCATCCGGATGAAAACGCTGATTCGGTTTGCTGAGGCTTCAACAAATTCGGCGGTTCCGGTTGAAAATCTGGATGACTGGCTGCTGGCCACGCGCGAGATGCCGGTCTCGGTGGTCTCCGTCCTGGAACTGCCTGCCGGGATGATTCTGGCAGCCTCCATTGGCTGTTTGCTTGTCGGTCTGTTCGGGCTGCTGTTTTTACCAATCATTTATCATTGATTTTGCTTGCGAAAAAAGTAAAAAACAATAGTACTTTTTTTCACATTTTGAAATAGTTAGCGCTGCCATTAATCAAGGCGGTATAATTAGGCATATTCGTGTTTGGGGCCTGATAATAATGGCAAAAGGGAAAGCGTTTAAAGCGTTATCGA
>CALCQT010000159.1 GCA_937894825.1 uncultured Anaerolineaceae bacterium | reverse complement strand
CGCGGGCATTGATGAGGCGGGAAGAGGGGCCTGGGCAGGACCGGTCACGGCGGGTGCCGCTATTTTGCCGGTGGAGGATCATCTGCTTAATCTTTTGGACGGGGTACGGGACAGCAAACAAATGACTGCCGCGGAACGGGAACAGATGGCTCAGGTCATCACCGCGAATGCGGTTTGCTGGGCGGTAGGAGCGGCGGACAATCTGGAGATTGACCGGATCGGTATCTTGCCGGCTACCCGGCTGGCGATGGAGCGGGCCATTGAGGGGCTTTCTGTCCACCCGGATTTTCTGTTGACGGATTATGTTTTTTTGCCGCGCGTGATGCTGCCGAAAGGGGATGTTCATTCCCTCAGCATTGCTTCGGCTTCGGTGCTGGCGAAGGTGACGCGGGATCGCTGGATGTCGGAAGTGGCCGCGGTCAATTTTCCGCAATATGGCTTTGAAAAACACAAAGGCTATGGCACGCAGCTTCATCAGGATTCGCTGGCGACCTATGGACCCTGCGCGATTCACCGGCAATCGTTCAAACCGGTCGGCGGCGAGTTGCGGTTGTTCTGATTGCGCCTGCCTGCTTGAAAGAAAACCTTAATCACTCGACTTTACGGATCTCGCTGGAAACTGTAAATCTCCTATTTGACTGCCGCCTTATAATATTAAAAAAGGTGCAAAAAGGCAACAATAAGGCATTCTTACTGAGTCTGGAGAGAAAACAATGACAGATAATCAGAACCAATTCAATGAACATGAGATGCATTCCGCCCATGAGCAGCATGGCATGGCGATGGACCATGATCATTCGACGCATCAGCATGAGGAAGCGCATTTCGAACCTATATCCCCCGCGGAACATGAGAAACATGGGATGCACGGGGCTGAGACCGGCATGCAGGGGATGGCAATGGAAGAGGAACATCCTTCTCATGCGCATCATCAGCATTCGATGGCAGATCCCGGCATCCCGGCGGAAAATGACCATGGCATGCATAGCATGCATGCCGGGCATGGCGTCAGTCACGTGGGTCACGAGCAGATGTTCCGCAAGCGCTTCTGGGTCTCGCTGATCTTATCCATTCCGGTGTTGCTGTACAGTCAGGGACTGCAGATGCTGCTTGGTTTCAGCATGCCGACTTTCCCCGGCTCACAATGGATCGCACCGTTCTTTGCGCTGATCATTTTTGTGTACGGCGGACTGCCATTTCTGCAAATGGCACTGCCTGAACTGCGGAACCGCCAGCCGGGTATGATGACCCTGATCTCGCTGGCGGTCAGCGTGGCGTTTATCTACAGCGTGGCGACTCTGCTCCTGCCGGGCCAGATGGACTTTTTCTGGGAGCTGGTCACGCTGATCGACATCATGCTGCTGGGCCACTGGATCGAGATGCGCAGTGTGCGGCAGGCATCCGGCGCGCTGGACGCGCTGGCAAAGCTGATGCCGGATACCGCTGACCGCATTGGCCCTGATGAGCAGGTGCAGCAAGTGGCGGTGTCCGATCTGCGCCAGGGCGACCTGGTGCTGGTCCGTCCCGGCGCAAGTGTCCCGGCAGACGGTGAAGTTGCGGAAGGGGAGTCTTCGGTTAATGAGTCGATGATCACGGGTGAGTCCAAGCCGGTGCACAAACATCCGGGCGAGAATGTGGTGGGCGGTTCGATCAACGGGGATGGCAGCCTGCGTGTGCGGGTGACTGCGACAGGCGAGCAAACCGCGCTGGCCGGCATTATGCGGCTGGTACAGCAGGCGCAGCAGTCCAGGAGCCGTACTCAGGTACTGGCGGATAAAGTCGCCGGCTGGCTCTTCTATGTGGCCTTAGGCGCGGCTGTTTTGACCGCCATCGCCTGGACAATCCTGGTCGGATTTAACGTACAGGTGATTGAGCGCGTGGTCACTGTGCTGGTCATTGCCTGCCCGCATGCATTGGGGTTGGCGATCCCGCTGGTCGTGGCCATTACTACCACCATGGGGGCGAATAACGGCATCCTGATACGTGACCGGCTGGAAATGGAAACTGCCCACGATATCAATATGGTTATTTTTGATAAGACCGGTACGCTGGCCGAGGGACGTTTTGGTGTGGTCGGATTGGAGACCGTTGATGGCTTGAATCCAGATGAGGCACTGGCGCTGACTGCCGCAGTGGAAGGTGACTCAGAGCATACCATTGCGCAAGGTATTCGTCGCTCAGTTCAGGAAAAAGAGCTGCAAATCCCTGCCGTCAGCGACTTTGAAGCGATCAAAGGACGGGGTATCCGGGCCAGACTGAGCGGGCAGAATCTGTATGTTGGCGGCCCGAGACTGCTGGAAATGCTGAATATTCAGCTTCCGGAAACGTTAGCGAATTTTGACCGCGCTGCCAGTGCTAAAGGACAAAGCGTGGTGCACCTGGTGAAAGATGGAAAACCAATTGCGTCTCTTGCGTTGACGGATGTTGTTCGTCCGGAGAGCCGTGAAGCGATTCAGCGATTGCATGCGATGGACGTGCAGGTGGCGATGCTGACCGGTGACAGCGAAGCGGTCGCCAAAACGGTAGCGCAGGAATTGGGCATCGATATTTGGTTTGCGCAGGTGCTGCCGGAGAATAAGGATCAGAAGGTTATTGAGATGCAAAAACAGGGCAAGAAAGTCGCAATGATTGGCGATGGCGTCAATGACGCTCCGGCCCTGGCTCGCGCCGATGTGGGTATTGCGATCGGCAGCGGTACGGATGTGGCTGTGGAGAGCGCCGGGATCATCCTGGTGAAATCCAACCCGCTGGATGTTGTTAAGATCATTAAACTCAGCCGCGCCAGCTATCGGAAGATGGTTCAGAACCTGATCTGGGCAGCCGGTTACAATGTGGTGGCAATCCCATTAGCTGCCGGGGTATTCGCACGATGGGGCATTCTGCTCTCGCCGGCAGTGGGGGCGATTCTGATGTCTCTTAGCACCATTATTGTGGCGGTCAACGCGCAGTTACTGCGCACGCAGCAATTGTAAACCTGTAAACCATTGTCGGAAATACACTGGCTTCCGAGTCCATCCTTTTGACATCCTGGTCAATATTGACCAGGATGTCAAAAGGCAATTTCCCTGATGAGCAATCCTGCTTTTGCCCCCGAATTCACTACGGCTCAATCACCGTGCCTGACTTGATGACAGTGTTTTTCGGAATAATCACGATCCCGTCGCGAACGTAATATTTTTTAATCGGATCCGGATCTTCCAGTTCGGCGTCGTCCGGGAATGGCCGGATGATGACATTGTCTCCGATACGCGCGTTTTTATCGATAATTGCTTTTTCAATTTTGCAATTGTTGCCGATACCCAGCGGCACATTGAAATACTTCGAATCGGTGGCGCTTTTTCCATAGACGTCGTCATCTACACCCATCAAAATGGAATCTTTTATCTCGGTGCCTGTGCCGATCGCGCTGCGCAGCCCGATGATGGAATGTTCGATTTTGCTGGCTTTGATTTTGCAGCCCTTTGAGATCAACGCCTGCCTGACCAATGTATCTTCGATGACCGAGGTCGGCATGGTTTGGTTGTAGGTATAAATCGGGTTATGCGGATCGTAAAAATCAAAGTCCGGCGTTTCATCGGTCAGGCGAAGGTTGGTTTCATAAAAGGAGCGGATCGTTCCGATATCTTCCCAGTAACCATCGAACACCCAGCCGAAAACATCATAATGGTCGATTGCATAAGGAATCACGTGCTTGCCGAAATCGGGATAGTCCAGTGAATTCAACAGCCCGACCAGCAAATCCTTATTGAACAAATAAATCCCCATGGATCCCAGATAGGGGCGTTCCGCATCATCCAGGCTCACCAGATCTTCCAGAACTTCCGGATCCTTCGGCTTTTCCTTGAAGTCGGTAATTTTATTATCCGCGTTTCGTTTTAAAATGCCAAACCGGTCGGCCTCACTTCTGCGGACTGCCTGGGTCGCTACTGTGACATCCGCGTTGTGCTCGATATGGAATCTGAGCATTTCATCATAATTGCAGCGATATAAATGATCGCCGGAAAGAATCAGAACATAATCGGTTCGGGCTGAAATGATTTCGCTCAATTGCTTTCGGACGGCGTCTGCGGTGCCCTGATACCAGTCGCTATTGTCCGTGCGCTGTTCAGCAGCCCAAATTTGAACCCAACCGGAATGAAATGTATCAAAATGATAAGTGCCTGATATATGCCGGTGCAAGGATACGGAATTGAACTGAGTCAAGACAGCAATTTTGAAAATGCCTGAATTAATACAATTACTGATTGGAATATCGATCAGCCGGTATTGACCTGCAATCGGGACCGCAGGTTTGGACCGCATCTGGGTCAGCGGAAACAAACGGGTGCCCCTGCCACCCCCGAGAATTACAGCTAAGACTTCATCTAAAGGCAACACCATTCCTCCTCCTTGAAATTTAATATGTCGAGACTGATAACTTGATTCTATCAAAGAAATATCAATGAGACATCCTTTTTCGGGTAGTCAAAAATCATCTTTCTTTCTGCCGTAAGGCAGGTTTCCCGCCGATTGGACACCCTCTCATATTTGATTAGGGTGTCAAAAGTAGAAAATTACTCCCATTGTGTCATCTCGACTCTCGACGGGACGTCTGCGACGGCCTGTCGAGGTGGAGAGACCCTCAAATTTCAGCAGGGGTCTGATATCCTCCAGAGGAAAGGTATGCGAAAATTATCCATCTTTTTTACTAAGAATTTCGCTCTGGAAAATATCAGACCCGAAATAATCGTTGAGGGTCTCTCCGCCTCGAAGAAGTGCTTGGGCACTTCTTCGAGAGTCGAGATGACAATATCTTTCGTAGAAAATAATACTTTTGACACTCACACCATATTTGATTGGGATATCGAAAGTAGATTTTGATGCTCGGACCATATTGCTGATCAGCGGGTTGGCCCGGGGCAGTCCGCATACCGGCTATTGATCCCCGGCATGGAAAAGCCAGATCTTCTCCCCATCAGAATAGATCTTCGGTTCTCGATATTGTGCGCTGTTGAAGGCCAGCGGCGCTGTGCACTGTGTTGCATCGCAGAAGTGCCGCTGGAGGTATTCCTGCCATGCGGCGGTATCGTCCTCCTGTCTCAGGACGATCAGATTGGCGCCTGCGATCAGGTCTTGCCGCTCATATTTTAGAATCGTCTGCGGAGGAATGCCCATCGGTATCAACAGGTGCAGGTTTTGGTAGTGGAGTTGCCAGACGCGCTTGCGCAGATGGATCAATGGAACGTCCAGCGCAACCTCGCCTGCCTGCACATGGAAGCCGGGCCGGATTTTGCTCAGATCGTTTGCCGCGATGGCCAGGGAGGGTTGCGGATGAATCCCGTCCAGATAGGTGCAATCCGGCAGTTCATCCGCGGAGGTGATGAATTTTTCTCGCATCCAACGCTCGCGAAAATCGATAAAGAGACCCGCCACTTGCTCTGTTTTCAGCCAGTTTCGTCCGGTCAGCCGGTTCGCTCCATAATTAGTGGCGCCGGATGCGATGATGAAAATCTGATGCTGCGGGGTACGAACCTCGATTTGCGGCTCTGACGCGCTTCCGGAGAAGCTGATCCGGAGCCGGGTGTCTCTGAGGTCCAGAACGGTGACCCACAGGACGATGCTGAGAAAGAAAAGCAGCGCCAGTCCGCGCTGCACCATTTTTTCCCGATCCCACTGGCGGATGCGGCTGCGAAAATGCCATCCCAGCATCAATAGGCTGATGATCAGCCAGGCGGTACCGTTTGAAATGCTGGCATACCCGGAAGCCCAGGAAATTTCCGCGCAGAATCGCACCGCGTTGATGGTGACGGCCGGAGCCGGCCAGATCAGCGCCGCGGCCAGCGATCCGAGCGGTTCGAAGATCATCCCGCACAGGAGCGAGAAAAGCCCGCCCAGCATGATGATGGATTGGAAAGGTGTGATCAGCAAATTCGCGAAGAGCGAGATCCAGGAAATTTGATGGAACGCGGCGGCGGAGATCCAGATGGTGAAAATTTGCGCGGCCAAAGAAACCAGCAGCAGCTCGTCCAGCAATCCGGCAACGCGTTCTCTCAGAGGTTCCGGTACGCGCTGAAAACGGGCCAGCAGCCGTTTGACGCCTTCCAGAAGCGGATCTTTGAACAGCAGGATGCCGGCTGTGGCCGTGACGGAAAGCTGCAGGCTGATTTCAAACAACGCGCCGGGATTGAAGAGCGCAATGGCTGCCACTGACCATAACATAGAGCGGATTCCATTGGTTTTCCTGCCGATGGCCAGGCCGAAAATTGTAAACGAGGACATGAGCGCCGCCCGCAGGATGGCCGGATTGCCGCCGGTTAGAATGGCATAGAAAAAGATAACCGGAATCAGCGTAAGCTGACTCCACCAGCGCGGGATGATCAACCGAATCATTGTCAGCAGCAGCCAGGTCAGCACTGCAAAATTCGCCCCGCTGATGGCGACCACATGCGCTGTTCCGGTCTTCTGAAACGCCTCGTCAATGTCGGCGGGAATTTGGCTTTCATCCCCCAGCAGGATGCCGGCCATCAACGCGTTTTCCGGTGCCGGGTAAATGCGGTAGACTTTTTCCAGCAGCCCTTGACGCAGGCGGAAAATCAAGGCAAAAAGCGAATTCCCGTTATTTTCAGAAAGTTTTTCAATTTTCGGATTGTACAGGATGACGCCGAACCCCTGCTGGCGGAGATATTGAAAATAAGAGGCGCCGCTCCCCGCTTTGATCAGGGTCGGTTTGCCGGTCAGGCGAACCCGGTCGCCATAGCGGAAGCCGCCATCCGTGTCGTAGCGGATTGCTATCACATTTCCGGAAAAGGGCAGCGATTCTTCATTTGCGGGAATGTCGGGACGGATCTCAAACGAGGTTCGCGTGGTACGGATCTCCGGCGGCTGTTGAATCACGCCGGTGAGGGAGATTTTATCCGGGAGTGGAGCGCTTTCCATTGTTGCAGCTGTTGAAGATGCTCCATGGATCAATGCTGTCCATGTTCCGCCGCTGAAAAAGAAAAGCAGGACCAGCAGGACACGGGCAACTTTTTTGACCGGCTGTTCAAGCTGGAAAC
>CALCQT010000158.1 GCA_937894825.1 uncultured Anaerolineaceae bacterium | reverse complement strand
AAAAATCTATCCCCGCCGCTGGCCTGCGGCGATTACGTTCAAACTTTTGTTGGGTGATATCCTGAACCGGATGGGCCAGGCCGAGGATGGGGTGCGCATGATTCATGACACGCTGGAAAGCGATGTCACCGGTCAGGTGGCGGCCCGCCTTTGGACAGAAAAAACCTCTTATCAGAACTTATGGCCCAACCCGGAACAGCTTGCGATTGATGTATCCACACTGCGTGTTCCGGAGAAAGTTGCCCGGCAAGCCAAATTGGATGGCCTGGTGGCGTTTTCGTATGAACCGGAGATGGTCATTCGGGAAATCGCTCCTCAAAAACCATCCCGAGGTGTCCAGCAAAGCGCTGCCGGAATTTCTGAAGTTGTGAACGTACTACCCGAGGATGCCTCCTCCGATCTGGAACAAGAGGAAATTGCGCATAGCCGTTCGGATTCATTGGAGGCAGATGATAGGCGACAATCGGCTTCGAATGAAACCAAATCCACGGCTAAGCCGAAAACAGAGAAAAAGACCAAAATAAAATCTTCCTTTTTCCCGATCTTGGATTTATTGCGGAGATTGTCTTCGGCGCAGTCGAACGGCAATTCCGGTAAAGACGCCGAAGTGGTGGGCGAATATGTCTATAAACTGGATGTGGACGATGCGGACGAACGATTCCCGGTCTATGTCGTGCTGTCGACGGTTGCGGGGCTGACAAAAAAGTACGGCAAAAATAATAAGGACTTTATCGATCAGGAAATGCGGTCCGTCGTGGACGCAGTGGAGAACCGTGAAGGTTGGAATGCCATGGTGTATTACCCGGATGAGTTTCAATCCGGCAATAATACGGTGATGGATGCCGAATCGATCCGAAAAGCATTGATCCAACTGGATGAGTCGCTGGCAGGGAAGGGCTCGCTGATCATCGGGGGGCATGAGGTAGTACCGTTTTTCTCGCTGACCAATCCGGCGATGGATGACGATCTGAAAATCCATACGGATATCCCGTATGCCAGTACGGATGCTACGAATTATTATGACCAGCAATGGCAGGTGGGACGGATCCCGGGCGACAACTCGAATGATCCCGGTTTGATCCTGAGTCAGTTGCGGGCGATCCAGAATCATCATATTCTGAAATTCAGCGAGAGCCTCACCAATGCGAAGGACAAAAATTCAGGCAAGCCGAAATTCCTGAATAAGCTGGCCAAAGTGGGAAAATCGATCAAAAGTTTTGGTTATTCCTGTGCCGCCTGGCAGCGGGCTTCGATTCCGGTTTATAAAAATCTGACCGATGCTGCGAATTTGCTGCTGTCTCCGCCGACCATGGCCTCCAATTTTCCGCTGAGCCGCATGGAAGACGCGGATTATGCTTATTTCAACCTGCACGGTATCAAGGGGCAGCCCAACTGGTATGGTCAGAAGGATTCAAAAGATACTTCCGCGATTCCAATGATCCCGGTGGCGGTCGATATTAACACGGTCAGGAATTTGGCGAAAACACCGAAAGTTGTTTTTGCCGAGAATTGCTATGGCGCGGAGATCAATAACCGGAATGAATCCAATGCGTTGTCACTGCATATGATCAGCAAGCAGACCCGTGTTTTTATCGGGTCGACCGTCATTGCTTATGGTGCGGTCAATCTGCCTTTGGTCGCGGCGGACCTGCTGGCGAATTTGTTCTGGAAGCATCTGATGACGGATATTTCATGCGGCGAGGCCTTCCGGCGGGCGCGGAAAAATATGGCGACGGAGATTGAAGCATCCAGCGGCGGGTTGGATGGTGAAATTCAAAAAACACTGCTGTCGTTTGTCTTTTATGGAGATCCGCTTTATACATTAGAAGAAAATGCCGATATTACCGAGCGAATGCAGCGGGCCAAGACGCCGCGCAATTACGAATTGGTGCGGGAAAAACTGGACAGTAAGGTCGGGATCGATTTTTCGATGGCCCGGCGGATTTATGATGAAGTGCGTGACCGTTATAAACTGGAGGGTGTCAGTGACGAGTTTTCAACCTTTACGATCCGCAAGCAGGTCATGACGAATAAAGCCGGCTTGGATCCGGACATGGTCGAACGGAATCAAAACTATGTCATCGTGTATACCAATGACAATCGGATCGGATCGGTAATTGACCGGCAGATCACCCGCGTGACAGTGAGCAGGGAAGGAAAAATCATCAAAGTTTCTTTCTCGCGCTGAGGTTTTGAAATGCCAAGCGCTAATATTACAAAAAAGGTCATAGCGGATGGGATTAAACATCTGATGCAAACAATCCCGTTCGACCGGATTACGACCGCGGATATCATTGCTGAGTCCGGTATCAGCCGAAAAACCTTCTACTATCATTTTCGTGATAAATATGATGTTGTCAACTCGATTTTCACCAGTGAAATTTTGGATAGTATTCTTGAAAGCACGAGTTTTGAAAACTGGTTGGAAGGGTCCTATAAATTCTGTCACTATATCAAAGAAAACCAAGTATTTTATACCAATGCCGTAAATGCCAGTGGACAAAACTGCTTTATCAAATTTCTTCGCAAGCTTACAGAAAAACAGGTATATAAGCTTTGTAACGACGCGATTGACCGGCAGGTTCTCTCGAAAGATGATTATGATTTTCTGGTGGAATTTTATTATCATGCGTTTATCGGCGTATTTACTTTATGGGTAAGACAGGATATGAAAGAAACCCCGGAGCGGATTGTTGATCGATGGGCCGGCGTTACCAACAAAAGCCTGGAAAACTACATCTTGTCCCGACGCAAACGACCAGAGACAGGGTGATAGAATTGTCTCATTGTATCAATTTGAAACAAATGAACCATATTGTTTATTCCCGTTTTTATTCAAGAAGATAAACTCATAACAACTGGTAAAAAAGTAATCTGAAAATCAGGAGTAGGTTGTTATGAAAAAATATAACATTATTGTCCGTGGTCTGGGTAATGTTGGCCGGGCTGCCGTTCGTATGATCATGGGAAAAGAATCTCTTAATTTGGTCGGGGCGGTCGATGTAGATCCGAATAAAATCGGGCGAGACGCGGGTGAAATATTTGGGTTTGGAAAAGCCGGCGTAATTGTCAGCCAGGATGTTGACAATTACGCCGGCTTT
>CALCQT010000157.1 GCA_937894825.1 uncultured Anaerolineaceae bacterium | reverse complement strand
CCAGTTGCTTCATATTTTCCATGAAACGGGTCCGATCGCTGTTTTTTGGAAGAACAATCGGCAGGATGTGGCAGGCGGACAGCCCCGGGTGTTCCATGAAGGGAATGCCGATTTCGCTGTCTTTCAATAAACGAAAGTAGTGATTGGTAAGTTGTTTCCGTTTCTGGTTTCGTTCCGACAGACTGGCCAACTGAACCCGACCCAAAGCCGCCCGGATTTCATCGATGCGGTAATTGTACCCAATCGCCGCCACGTCATAACTCCAGGCATGACCCCGGTGGCGGTCCCATGTCAGCGTCGTCATGCCGTGTGAGCGCAGCAATTTGATCTTTTCAGCCAGCGCCGCATTGTTCGTCGTGACCATTCCGCCTTCGGCGGTGCTCATGTTCTTATTGGCGAAGAAGCTGAAACAACCGACATCTCCCAGTGTGCCCAAATGCTTCCCGTGCAGATATGAACCCGCGGCATGGGCGGCATCCTCAATAATGAATAGCTGGTGCTTTTCCGCCAAAGCGCAGATCGCAGGCATGTCGCAGGGATACCCCGCATAGTGCATGACAATGATCGCTTTGGTGCGCGGCGTGACGGCGGCTTCAATTGCAGCGGCTGAAATGGTGAGATCGGCCTCACTGGTGATGTCAGCGAAAACCGGTGTCGCGCCGGTGTATAGCACCGCGTTTGCGGTGGCGACGAAGGTCAACGACGGCACGATCACTTCGTCTCCGGGGCCAACGCCCAACGCCTCACAGGCCAGATGCAGCGCGGCGGTGGCGTTGGTAACCGCGAAACAAAAATTCGCGCCGGTAAAATCCGAAAAGTCTTTCTCAAATTCCGCGCTGACGGCCCCCATGCTGAGCCAGCCGCCTTTCAACACCGCCTCGACAGCATCAATCTCCGCCGTCCCCAACCGTACGTCTGATAAAGGTATTTTCCACATAATTTCACGCTTCCGGTAAAAACTGATGCCGCATTTGTTCAAAATCTTTGGTCGCCCGTTGGTAGTCATCCGGACGGCCTAAATCTTCCCAGTATCCCGCGAACTGATAGGCGGCGACCTTTTCGCCTTTGTCCAGTAACTTCAAAACCAGATTGGGAAAGTCCAGGTATTCCCCCTTAGGGATAAAGTCCAGAATCCTGGGTTCAAAGACATAAACACCCATACTGACCTGATAATCGATGGCCGGCTTTTCTTTGTAATCGATCACCTGTTTTGAGTCGTCGGAGTAAATCACGCCCAGGTCAATGTTTACTTTTCGTTGATGGGTCGCGATGGTCGCGATGGCGCCTTGTTCATGATGGAAAGCAATCAAATCGGTAAACTGCAAATTTGTGAGGACGTCTCCGTTGCTGACCAGAAAAGTTTGCGCTAACCCTTCGATATTTGCCAGCGGCCCGGATGTTCCCAGCGGTTTCGATTCCTCAACAAAATTGATCTTCAGTCCCAGATCCTGGGAGTTGCCGAAAAACAAGCGCAATAGATAGGACTGATAGCCGACGGTCAGAAAAACTTCATTGATTCCGGCGCACTTCATTTGCCGGAGCAAAATTTCCAGAATGGGTCTTTCGCCGACCGGCATCAGCGGTTTGGGAATAATATTGGTGAATGGCGCTAGCCGGCGTCCTTTTCCTCCCGCAAGGATGACTGCTTTCATAAAATCTTTAGACCTCGTACTTTCCGACGACGAATTGATTAAGATTTTCCCGGATCCATTGGATCGTCAGATCCAGGCCCGCTTCCAAACTGATGGCCGGTTGCCAGCCAATCGTTCTTCCGGCAAGACGATTATCGGAAATGAGGCGGTGTACCTCGGATTTCCCGGGGCGCATCCTTTGGTCTGCCAGCTGAACTTCAAGCGCTTTACCAAGGAGTTTTCCAACCATCTCGACCAGCGCTCCGATCGTTATTTCTGTCCCGGTTCCCAGATTCAATACCATGCCCACCCCATCTGTTGAAAGCGATGCTTTGAGGAATCCTTCGACGGTGTCGCTGACATAGGTGAAGTCACGGCTTGTCTTCAGGTTCCCAAGCGTGAGGCTGTTTCCCGAGAGCGCTTGTGTGATGATGGTCGGGATTACCGCCCGCGCGGATTGCCGGGGGCCAAATGTGTTGAAAGGGCGAACCGTGATCACCGGCAAGTCGAACGAACGGTAAAAACTCTCGGCAAGGTGATCACAACCGATTTTGCTGGCGGAATAGGGGGATTGACCTTGCAGGGGATGTTTTTCATCAATCGGGACGTATACGGCGGTGCCGTAAACCTCGCTTGTCGAGGTGTGGATCATTTTTTCCACGCCCTGATCGCGGCAGGCCAGCAGCATGTTCATCGTTCCCATCACGTTGACATCCGCAACTTCTTTGGGATGCTGATAAGAGTAAGGGATGGCGATCAAAGCACCGAGATGGTAGACCAGATCGCAGCCTTTGACCGCCCGGGCAACGGCGTCGGAATCCCGTAAATCGCCGCGGATAATCTCAAGTTCATTGAATAAATCCTTCGGCAGATCATTCAGCAGGCCGCTGTCGGCGCGCGATGTGTAGCGCGTGAAGACGTGTGCTCTTCCGATCTTAAATGACTGCCGATGAATCCTCCGGCGCCGGTCACCAGCGCTTTTTTCCCTTTGAATCTTTCTGTCATCCTGTTGCCTCGATCGTTTGTTTGAATAGTGATTGGTTAAAACTTTCAATGAAATCCGGTATCCGGATCACGCGTGCCGATGTCGCGCGGCAGAGGTTGAGAATGCGGTCTCTGGTCTTGGGATTACAATCCGAAATCGCGAAGAGGATTAGTTTAATATCTTCCTCTGCTACAATGTGCGGTATATCTTTGGTTAATCCGATCACCGGGATGCCATGGTGCTGCAGGCCTTTTTTGCGAAAATCGTCGTCGACAAAACCGCTGATCACGAAGGCTTTGGCAAATTTACTCTGCTGCATCAGCCAAAGCGCGGTTTCCCCGCAATCTCCCGCGCCGACAACCAGGACTTTTTCACCCAGTTTACTTTTTCCCCGCCGTTTTCGCAGCCAATGGTTTGCGATGCCGGTCATTAATCGTCTGCGATAACGAACCGCGACAAACCCGTTGAACGCGATCAGGCTGAAGTCAATAATGAAACGCGTCCGGACGACCGGTTGGGGCAGGATGGCGTTGCTCAGGATCAAAAAGGTCATGGTGAGGATCGAGCAAAGCGCCAATTCGATAATATGCGCATAGCCTGCGTAGCGCCACTGGACTTTTCGCAGGCCGAAGATGCGGTTCATTTGGCTGAAAACGATGGCAGCGAACAAAGAGAGTCCTAAAATTGTCTCTATACCGACATAGAATGGCCCGGTTACTTTCCAAAAAATGGCGGCGATTCCAATGCTCAGTAAAGCGATCACCGTGTCGAGTAAAACCCAGGAGATGGTCTGCTGGATAATGCGGTAGAAATATCCGGCAAAGAGATGGAATTCATCGATGGATGCGGTACGGAATTTGGGGGTCAAACCGGCAATGGTCATAAAGATGACGTCCAGGTCGGTGCAAATGCTCTGCTCTTTCACATACAATTCGTCCAACCGCATCTTGTCCGGCAGAATCCGGGACAGGTAGAGATCCATGACGTTATCCGATGAAAGCATCTTTTCCTCATCCCGGTAGATGACGGAAGCGGGGCTGGTGATGCCCGGGCGAACGGAGAGAATCATTTTCCGGCTTTCCGGCGGCCATCCGGCAGCGAGTTGCGGATCTTCCGGGCGTGGGCCGACAAAGCTCATTTCGCCGACCAGTACATTCCAGAGTTGCGGCAGTTCATTGATTTTTGTGTCGCGGAGCCATTTTCCGAAGGGTGTGATCCGGCAGTCATCCTGAGCTGTGAGACGGGCGCCGCGGTAGCTCTCCGGTTTTTCATACATGGTCCGGAATTTGAGGATTTTGAATTCTTTTCCGTTTTTCCCCACGCGCGGCCCCTTGTAAAAGACAGGACCGGGGCTGTCCCGTTTGATCGCGATTGCTATGATAAGGATGAATGGGGACAGAAAAAGGATGCCCAGGGCGGAAACCAAAATATCAAAACCCCGTTTGATCAGATTTTGGTATTCTGCTTTCAAGGGTGAGAAAAATAGCGTGAAAGGGTAGGATAAATTTGTTTTTTCCATGGCAGCGGCTTCTTATCTATCTATCTGTATCTGTTTGGGCGACGGGGTCGTTTATGAAACGTGCATTAAATTTTGACGTCCAGATCAAAGAATGGTTGAGAGTGTCAAAAGTAGAAAATTACTATCATTGTGTCATCTCGACTCCCGAAAGGGGCGTCGTAGACGTCCCGTCGGGTTGGAGAGACCCTCAATGTTCATTTCAGGTCTGATATTCTCCAGTGGAATTCAATATGAAAAAAAGTAAGAAATTTTCGCACTACTACCCTCTGGAAAACTTCAGACCCGAGAATCTGATTGAGGATCTCTCCACCCCGACGGGACACCTTTGGCGCCCCTTTCGGGAGTCGAGATGACACGCTTGTTATTAGGTTTGTGCGCACTGCTCACAAACCTAATAACGTTTCTCAGATGAAAACTTTTTACTTTTAACCTTGGAATCGATGCAATGTAGGTGAACATTTTGTTACGCTTTTCAGGATTAATCACACTTCCTAAGAATATCGTTTTTCTGATCCAACAGGGCTTCGGGCCAATTTTGCGCTTCCAATGGCTTTCTCCCCTCCAGGTAGAAGCGGAGCATCCCTTCGGCTTTTGCGATCGTATTCCTGCCGGTAATTTTTGACCGGATTGCATGGATTCCCCGATAAGAAAGATCGTTGACAAGCCAGGATAGGTTTGGATGAAATGCTACTCTTTGCCGAATCGGATTTGCTTTGAACCGCATCCGAAATTTGAAAACATCCACGCTGGGTGGGGCGTCAAGCGAGTGGAGCCCATAGAAGATTTTGGCAGCCTTTTTATTTTGCAGCGTATGATTGACATAACTGTAGGCCAGGACATTGTTTACGCCAAATCGCAGATGATCGGTCAAACTTTGCTGGAAAATGATATTGGCGGTCTCACCATCGTTGAACACAAGAATTGACGAGAGTAATTCGTTGTTTCTTACCGCTCCCCACATTTCAAAACCGGGCAGGCCCTCCGTTGTGC
>CALCQT010000156.1 GCA_937894825.1 uncultured Anaerolineaceae bacterium | reverse complement strand
GATTATGTTTCAGATTACGATCTTACCGTTTGCTTCCGTGGCATTTCAGGCGACTGCCAATCAGGAGAAAACCGCTTCGGGTTTTCCGTGGTGGCTTTGGCTGTTATTGCTGCTTGTCATCGCAATTCTTCTGTGGCTGATTTTCCGTCGAAAAGAAAGCGATAGCGTTGAATCAGGTCCGGTCAGCGAATCGTCTGACACGGCAGATTTGTCATTTGAGTCCGAGCCTGTCCGTTCCAAGGCTGTTGAAGTAATTGATGAGGAGGCGGAAATAACACCGGTTCCGGAGCGGATTAAGACATCCGTCTCCGCGGAATCCGATGTGGTGCAGATTTCTGCTGAGCTCGTAGAAGAACCTGAATCGTTGTCGGAAGAAGTGACGGCGGAAGCTGAAGTTCAACCCGAGGATGATGCGGCAATTGCAACAGTAGCGGCGGCGGAAATCGTGGCCGAGGCTGACGTTGAGACCGGCGTTGACGGGACGGTTTCGGTGGAAGCAGATGTCGACGCTGAAGTGCCGATCATCGATGCGGAGATCGAAAGCGAAGAGCCGTTTGTAGATACAGCGGTAGCGGCTGAGGCTGACACTGAGGATCTGGTAGTGGATGCAACGGTGGAAGCCGAATCCGAAGCCGAAAACCTGATCGCACCGGACGCTGAGGATAAAGCCGGGACCGAACCTGAAGCGCCGGCTGCACCGGCCAAACGGGATAAACTGCAGATGCTTGAAGGGATTGGCCCCAAGATCGAATCTGTTCTGAATGGTGCCGGCATTACAACTTTTGCGCAACTGCGCGATATGGATCCGGATAAAATCCGGGAAATCCTGTTTGAAAAGAACATTCGTTTGGCGGATCCGGCCACCTGGCCGGAACAGTCCCGCCTGGCGGCGTCAGGTCAGTTTGATGCACTGAAAACCTATCAGGACACTCTAAAAGGTGGCCGGGAAGTATAAGATACATTGACGCTGCAAAAAAATGCCGGAAATTTTCCGGTATTTTTCTTTTAAAACAGGCAGTTCCTGGCATAAAAGCAGCAGGGAGCATGTCTGAAGGGGCACAGAGTTTCAGTGACTTACAGACGACAGAGATTCGCCTGGGTTGCGATATTCGGCTGTTTTGACAGCGGAAGTGACTATAATTACGGAAATAGAATTGAAAGGTTGGCCTAAATGAAAGAACAAATACGATCAAAGTTCATAGAATACCAAACAGAACTGCTGCAAGACCTTGCGGAACTGATTGCCGTACCAAGCGTACGCGGAGAGACGACAACTGAATTCCCCTATGGCGAGGAACCAGCCCGTGCATTAAGACTGGCGCTGGCTCAGGCTGAGCGTCTGGGATTTCGAACCGACAATGTCGATAATCATGCCGGCGCAATTGAATATGGCGATGCGGCGGAGGCTATCGGTGTCCTGGCCCATTTGGATGTGGTTCCGGCCGGCAACGGATGGGAGACAAACCCTTTCGAATTGGTGATCCGGGACGGAAAATTGTACGCGCGCGGTGTGGTCGACGACAAAGGGCCGGCCATCGGCGCTTTGTATGGCATGCGTATTTTGCGTGATTTAGGACTGCCGCTGAAGCGATCCATCCGCCTGATCCTCGGCACGAATGAAGAGCAAGGGTCATCCTGCATCAAGTATTATGCGGAGCATCGCCCGGTTCCGCTGATGGGATTTACGCCGGATGCCGGGTACCCGCTCATTTACGGCGAAAAAGGGAATTTCAACGCGAAATTATTTTTCCCTGCGGAAGGGACGCCTGTTATGGAACTCAAGGGCGGCGTTGCGTTTAATGCGGTTTGCTCTGAATGCGTTACAAAACTGGACGGCACACAGGTCGATGCGAAGGCGTTGCGCGATTCCATCCAGCCGGAGGACACACTGGGGTATGCTGCTGAGGTGACGGAAGATGCGAACGGGCAGGTGATCCTGACGGTGAAAGGTTTAGCCGCTCATGGCAGCACGCCGCATCTGGGCGTCAATGCGATTGTTTCAACCGCGAACATTCTCTGCCGATATCTGGGCGAAAAAGCCGGCAAACTGCTGTTCTTCCTGCGTGATCAGATTGCGCGGGAACCGGATGGCGAGACCTTGGGGCTGAAATATAGTGATGACATTTCCGGCAGTCTGAGCCTGAATCTGGGCCTGGCCGAACTGACACCTCAGGAGGGCTGGCTTGGGATCGATATTCGTTATCCCGTCAAGAGTAATTTGGCGGAATTGACGGGACGTTTCCAAAAAATGGCTGACCGGTTCGGGTTGACCTTTGAAGTGCGCGGAGGCTCTGAACCGCATTATGTTCCAAAGGATAGCGAAGTGGTTTCCAAGCTGTTGAATGTCTATCGGGAGGCGAGCGGGAATCCTGAGGCAGAGGCTTTCACGATTGGCGGCGGGACTTATGCCAAGGCGTTGGGAAGCAGTTTTGTCGCTTTCGGCCCTGAATTTCCCGATGGCGAACCGACCCACATTCATAATATTGGCGAACAGATCTCATTGCAGGCATTTTTGGATCATTGTGTGATCTGTACACTGGCGATGTACGAACTGGCGCGCTGATTGATTTGGAATATTCCTGTGGTCCTTATTTCGCCCGAAGGGAAAACGAGGACCACAAAATTCTCCCCATTTTTCCTGTCATCGTTTCCTGCTCCATTGCGATAAAAGTGCACTGAAAAAAATATTGAAGGAAGGCAGCGCTTACACGCTCATCGTGCGTTGATATGCGCATCGGTTAAGCGTACATATTGGCACGATTATTGTAACCTTTTTCAATGTCGGACAGAATCCGATTTCGAACCGGAATCCGGGGTATTGATGTCCCTTTCGAAGCAAATAACAATTGTGCAAACGCCCTGCTCAAATGCGGTGTCGCGATTTCGATTTTTAGGGCTGCACAAATTTGAAGCGGGGATTCTTTTCGAATTGTGATCAGAAAAAGGACACGATATGCGCAGGAATAAAATCGTTTTGCTAATTTTGCTGTTGATGGCAGGCTTTATACTGCCATTCCGGCAGACTGCCATACCGGTATCCGCGGAAGGTTCGCGGGATATGAGCCGCATCGGTGATGATGTGCTTTTGCTCTCGATACCGACCCGCCCGGTGGTATTGTATGTTTTTGTCCTGCCCGGTGAAACGGTCTATTTTGGCGTCAGCGGCGATATTACACCGCTCAGACTGGTGCTCCCTTCCGGTGAGGAAAAACCATACCAGATCAATGTTGGCGAAGAAGGCTGGATTGCTTCTGCGGCGGAAAACGAGGCCGGTCCGGCGGAAATTTATGGGACCAGCGGATATAACGCACTGGCTTATCCGGTTACCACCACGGATGTCCCGCCGGAAGGTGGTATTCTCACGTTCAAATATCCCGCACCGCCATCTGTACCGGGAACCAATCCCTATTATCGCGGTTACTGGGACATTTCGGTGGCCGGTTCCGACGGAGAGGAAATCCCGGGCCGGATGTTTTTCTATATTGCGGATTTTCACACCAATGCCCAACAGCGGGCTAATTTTGTTCATCACGTGCTGACGCCAGATGGTTATATTTATGAGGTCAATTATCGGTCAATCCGCCCCATTGATTATTCCATGTTCAGCAGTAACCGCGGCCTGGTGAACAGGACGACTGACACGGCAGCCATGCGTTCGACACTGGCGGGTACACCGGCAAATTTACGTATCCCTAACTTTGTGGATGCTGATCCGGATACCGGTGTGCTTGGGAAGGACGTCGCCAACCGCACTTTTTTGAACTTTCCGGATGAGGCGGCTGTAGCCTATTTTGGTCATCCGGGCTATAGCTATGAAGAACCGCCAATTTTCAGCAATTTCTCCTATAACGGCGTAACGCAGGCGGATGTGGATGGCGGCGCGGCTCCCGGCACTTCCGAACCCGGGCAGGGCGGCGTTTTTTCGTTTCACGCTGAAGGCAGTGGCACCTACGAACTGACGCTGGATTTCGGTCCGAACTTCACCCCTGTCAGATTGAGCAATCCTTTTTCCTCTGGTACAACCTTGATCCCCTGGAATGGTCTGGATGGCAGCGGTGTGATTGTTCCGGCACCGGAAGGAGGGATCTGTAGCGGCGGAGAACTGAGCGGTACAAACAACTGCTGTTTCACTGCGGAATTGTTCGTCAAAGCCGGTGAAGCGCATTTCATCCTGACAGATTTCGAAGATATCTATGACGGCGTGACTGTCACCATGGTGAACCCGGCAGTCAATACCGGCACAGTTTATTATGACAATACCAGCGCCTGGATTAATGGCTTCTATCTGGACTTTGATACCGGGATTGAAAATTTCACCGGTCCGCAGGACGCGACCGGCGGGATCGATTCGATTGCTACGCCGGTACTGAAATCACTCAACCTTTATTCGGACTTAAAAATCTTTGATCTATGGACTTACCGCAAGAGTGATGAGCACCTGACCGTGCCTTTCTGTGTATCCGTTGAGCCGCTGGTCAGTGCGGTCAAATCAAGCCCGACGGCGGGTGGGATCGTCAACGCCGGTGATGAGATCGCTTACGAGATTACGGTCAGCAATGACGGCACTGCGGAAGCGCAGAATGTCACGGTGCGGGATTATATTCCGGTTGGGACGACCTATGTCAGCGGTTCTGCCGGGGTGATGGTTGGGGCAAACAGTCATGGCGCGTTCGTGCAGTGGAATATTGTATCAATACCGATCGGTGGGACAGTCCAGGTCAGCTTCACCGTGCGTGTCAACAGCGGGTTGCCGTCCGCTACTGTGATTCGCAATGTCGCATTACATGATCAGGGCAACCCTGATCCTTTAGACCCGGATGATCCGGACCCGGAAGAACCAACAAACGAAGTTGAAAATCCAGTCCCGCCAGAACCGACGGATCCGGGTGAATTTCCGGATTGGGACTTCCCCGAGACCGGTTTTCCGGCAGGAAGGCATGTTGTGCTGCCAGACCAGCCGGAGAGACTGAAATATTTTGATCTTGGGTTTGAAATTGAGATTCCTGCACTGGGAGTCAGTACGAAGATGGTGGAGATTCCTTTGGTTGAAGGCGAATGGAATGTTGCCTGGCTCGGAGCTGACACCGGCGTGCTGAGCGGCGGCAGTTTGCCGGGAGCCGGGATCAGTTATGTGACCGGTCATAATCATTTGAATAATCTGGAAATCGGACCGTTTCTGTTTCTGCGGGACCTGGCGGAAAATGACCGTATTTTTGTTCGTACTTCTGACGGTTCGTTGATGCAATTCCGGGTTTATGCGAATGTCTTATACGACGCGGATGCGTTCTCTGAGGCGCGGCTGAAGGCGGCA
>CALCQT010000155.1 GCA_937894825.1 uncultured Anaerolineaceae bacterium | reverse complement strand
GTCAGACCACCTTCGCGGATCGCGAATTTCGAACCCTGTTCCAATGCCACCGGAATGATCAGCTCGACGCTCATCTCAATGTTGTCGCCAGGCATAACCATTTCTACGCCTTCCGGCAATGTGATCGAGCCCGTCACATCCATCGTCCGAATGTAGAACTGCGGCCGGTATCCAGGGAAGAACGGTTTGTGTCGCCCGCCTTCCTCGCGCTTCAGAACGTACACATTCGCCTTGAATTTTGTGTGCGGCTTGATGCTGCCGGGTTTCGCCACGACCATCCCGCGTTCGATGTCCGTCCGCTCAATACCGCGCAGCAGCAGGCCCAGATTGTCCCCGGCCATGCCTTCGTCCACGATCTTGTGGAACATTTCCACACCCGTGCAGACGCTGTTCATGCTCTTCTCGCGCAGACCGATGATTTCCACCGGGTCCGACACTTTGATATGTCCGCGTTCCGCACGGCCGGTCACGACCGTACCGCGACCCTTGATCGAGAACACGTCTTCAATCGGCATCATGAACGGTTTGTCCACTTCGCGTTCCGGCTGCGGAATATAGCTGTCCACCGCCGCCATCAGTTCTTTAATGCAGGCGTATTCCGGTGCATTCGGATCGGTGCTGGTGCATTCCAGCGCTTTCAGCGCAGAACCCCGAATGATCGGCGTATCGTCGCCCGGGAAGTCATACCCGTTCAGCATGTCGCGCAGTTCCATCTCAACCAGTTCCAGCAATTCCGGATCGTCCATCTGGTCAATCTTGTTCAGGAAGATCAGAATGCTCGGCACTTCCACCTGCTTCGCCAGCAGTACATGCTCTTTTGTCTGCGGCATCGGACCGTCCGGCGCCGCCACCACCAGAATCGCGCCGTCCACCTGCGCCGCACCGGTGATCATGTTCTTAATATAGTCGCGGTGACCGGGCATGTCCACGTGCGCATAATGCCGGTTCTCTGTCTCATATTCCACATGTGAAATGTTGATCGTGATACCACGCGCTTTTTCTTCCGGCGCGTTATCGATCTGATCGTATGCCTTAAAATCCGCCCCGCCCAGCAGCGCGCAATATTTTGTGATCGCTGCTGTTAATGTCGTCTTTCCATGATCAATGTGGCCCATGGTCCCCACGTTCAAGTGAGGTTTTGTCCGGTCAAAATGTTGTTTTGCCATTTCCTTCTCCTAATAAAATGGACGTTGATGGTTCATTCATCAAAAAGAGCCCTCAATGAGATTTGAACCCATGACCTCAGTCTTACCAAGACTGCGCTCTGCCAACTGAGCTATGAGGGCTTACTCTTGTTTCAGGAACCCGTCACTGCTAAATTCCTTGCTATTCTATGGAACCCAATATCCGCTCATAGCTCCATAAATAACGAGTGGACGGTGAAGGATTCGAACCTCCGAAAGCTTCTGCTATCTGATTTACAGTCAGACCCCGTTGGCCACTTGGGTAACCGTCCTCGTTTTCGCACCGTTGCCGGTCCGTAAGTGCATTTGAGTCCCCGCAAATACACTCACCAACATGCAACTGAGCCGACAATGGGATTTGAACCCATGACCTCCCGCAGATCGGAAGAGCGTCGCTTACAAGGCGGATGCTCTGCCAGCTGAGCTATGTCGGCGAAATGATCCTGCTCACCTCGCGTCGGCTATTATAACAGAGTTTTTTTTCGCTGACAAGATGAAGGATACCAAACCGCCGTTTCTTTAAGAATAAAAAAATAAACTGTGGTTCTGCTCTCTGTCCAAACCAAAACCACAGATTCACGCTCAATCCGAACGGAACGCATTGTTCCGCAACTATTGATATTACCCTTAAATCGCTATCGTTGCAACCTGTACCCAGGGAGATCTTCGAATTGAATTGAAAAAATACTTCCTGATATTTTGTTCAAGGTCTTTTTCCAGATTGTTTTTATTGGTCGCCTTGACTTTGTTAAACCGTTCAATAACCAGTTTCTTCAAATCTTCCTGAATTGCACCCATCTCGTAATCGGTCATCACACCATTCTGTTGGATTCGAGGCTCCTTCGCCAGCGTCCCGGTGCTCTTATCCAGCAACAGCGTCAGCATCACAATGCCGCCTTCCGCCAAGCGTTCCCGCTGCCGCAGAACATCGCGATCCACGTCACCCACGTTCGCGCCGTCAACCAGAACCACCGAAGCCGGAACCTGCTCACCCAGACGCATTTTCCCATTGCGGAAAATGACGGTCTGACCATTTTCAACGATGGAAATGTTGTGCTCCGGAATCCCCATCATCATGCCAATTTTTGCATGCTGATGCAGATGGCGCAACTCGCCATGAACAGGGATAAAGTACTTCGGTCGAACCAGGTTCAACAGCATTTTCATCTCTTCCTGGCAAGCATGGCCGGACACATGGACGGATAAAACAGAATGATAGATCACGTTCGCGCCCATCCGGTAAAGCCGGTTGATCGTCCCTGAGATATTTTCTTCATTGCCCGGAATCGGATGCGACGAGAAAACGACCGTATCCCCTTTTTTGATGCTGAAGGCGGAATACTTGCCGGTCGAAAGCCGTCCCAGAATGGAGGTAGGTTCGCCCTGAGAACCGGTGCAAAGAATCAGCACATCCCTGTCCGGCAGGTGCAGCGCTTCCTCCAACGAAACCAGGCTGTCCTGGGGAATATCAATATATCCCAACTTGGTGGCAAGATTCACATTGTCCACCATGCTGGTTCCGACAATGCAAATTTTTCGCCGGTGCCGCCGGGCGATGGTAGTGACCTGCTGCAAACGTGAAATCAGCGAAGCAAAGCTGGAGATGATCACCCGCCCTTTGGCGTTGGCGAAAACCTCCTCAAAAGCTTTATCAATCCCCCGTTCAGAAGGCGTCGAGCCCGGGCGCTCGGCATTGGTAGAGTCGCTCATCAGCGCCAGCACACCGCGTTTGCCCAATTCGGCGAGCTTCGCAAAGTCGCTGGGCCAATTATCAATCGGCGTCTGGTCAAATTTATAGTCCCCACTGTGCACAATCAGCCCGGCGGGGGTAGTGATCGCGAAACCGACCGAGTCCGGGATCGAGTGCGTCATGTGAAAAGATTCGATATGAAAAACGCCCAGGTCCCATTCCTCACCCGCGTTTTTAATATAGATCTTTGTTCTGGCCAACTTCCCGGCCCGAGCCAATTTCACTTCCGCCATGCCGGCCGTCAACGCGGTTGCGTAAACCGGCACTTTTTCGATAACATCGAATAAATGCGGTAATCCGCCGATATGATCTTCATGGCCATGCGTCAGCAAAACCCCCAGGATCTTGTCCTCTTTCCCTTGCAGAAACTGCATGTCAGGAATGATATAGTCGACTCCAATCAGGCTGTTATCCGGGAATTGGACGCCGCAATCAATGATGATGTATTGATCCTGATATCCAATCACCATCATGTTCCGGCCGACCTGTCCCAGACCGCCCAATGGAACGATTTTTAATTCTTTTGGTTTCATCCTCTATGTCTCTTTCTTTAGCTCCTCAAATAGAGCCTTTTGTTTCTCATTCAGTGCGCGAGGCAGCCGGACTTTAATACGGGCGTATAAATCCCCGCGCGTCCCGTTCGCATTCAGCTTCGGCATCCCTTTGCCGCTCAGCCGAATCAGCTGGTCCGGTTGTGTTCCGGAGGGCACTTTAAAAAGCAGATTCTCATCAATGGAATGCAGTTTGGCTTCCCCTCCGAGAACGGCTGTATAAAGATCAACCGGCACATCAATATATAGATCGTCTTCTTTTCTTTCAAAGTGAGGGTGTTTTTTCACCTCGACGACCAGAATCAGATCCCCTTTTCTTCCGGCGGAATCCATAACACCGGCAAGACGGATTTTGGTCCCGGTCTTCGCACCAGCCGGGATTTTTGCCTCTATCCGTTTTGAATCAATTTCAAAAATTCGTTCCGTCCCATGAAAAGCTTCTTCAAGGGAAATCGTAACGTTATGGTCTTGTGTCAGCGGTCTCGCCTGCGGTTGGGACCGGGCGTAATCCACGCCGCTGCCCGAGCGCGATTTGCGCGCGCTTCCCATCCCTCCGAAAATTTGCGAAAAGAAATCCGAAAAGTCCCCGCCGCTGAAAGTTTCAGAGGAAAAAAAATCTCCAAAATCGCGAGCATCGCGAGCATCGCGAGCGCCCCCTTGTGCGTTTGCGTACCAATCGTTCCAGTTATAATTTGCGCTTGTTCCGCCCTGTTGTTCCCAGGCCTGATACGAGGAGCCCAGTTGATCATAACGGGCGCGTTTCTCTTTATCATTCAGGACCTGATAGGCCTCATTTATTTCTTTAAATTTTTCTTCCGCTTTTTTGTCGCCCGGGTTGTAGTCCGGATGATATTTCTTTGCCAGATCCCGATACGCTTTCCTGATCTCACCGGTTGTTGCTTTTTTATCAACGCCCAGTATTTGATAATAATCCTTGTATTGCATTTTTCCTCTTCATCATTTATCAGTCCGGCAGTTCACAGCGTCAGCCAGCCACTAAAATCACATTCTTTTATCCAAACCCTGATTTCAGCATACCGAGATTGATAAAAACCGTCAGAATTCGTTAAAAGGAGGAAGTGCCGATCCATATTTTGGCCCCTCCTCACTAATAACATTGTACAATGCAATTATCTGTTTTTTATAAAAAATTTCAGGAATCCATATTTCGGGCAAACCCGCTAAAATGACCTCTTTTGTTACCCTATTTTTTATTTTGGCAAATATTTCCAAAATAAAAAATAAAACAGCAAAAAAGGTTATTTCCCTCGTTATTTCAAACCTCAAAATAATAAACCCGCATTTATAAAAAAGTCACTTATTCCTGACACATCCGAACATAGCACCTGCGTATGGGAATTCGCTCAGGAAATACCTCTAAAGTCAGGAACCCCGTCAAATTTGCCATTTCCTTTTACAAATTGATCCGCCAGATCAATCTCTTCCTGCAACAAGGCGCGACCGTAATGGGCTTCCAATCGGTTCCGTCCATCGTCAATCTCCGTAGCATCATCAATGACGGTTCCAATTTCTTCAATTCGCTGCAATAATACCATATATTTTTCCTTCTCTATGACACCGGAATGCGCCGGAAGGAACCAATTTGCATCAATTTCAGCCAATTTTTGAATCACCGGCTGCAGTTCTGACAATTTCAGAGAATAATTCCGATAAGGGTTTTCATAGCAGCAATCACCCAAAAACAGCACACCTTCCTGCGGAACATGCACCACAATGGAATCGTCACTGTGAGGTCCGCCGACATGGATCAGATGACAATCCAGTTCTTCAATCCGAATGGAACATTGGACCACAAACGAAATGTCGGCTGGTTTCACCTTGAATGAATGGCGGACCGGCATCTCCTTCTTGATCATTTCCGCGGCGGAGGCTGTTTCAACACCGGTTGCAACCCGCGCATTCAATGAACTGTCCGACCAATCCCAGCGCTGCATAATGTGCAGCCGTTCGTTGGTCAGCGCATGCGCAACAGATTTGGCGGGAGAGCCGGAAAGTCCAAAAATATGGTTCCAATGCCAATGGGTCAAAACAATGAATTCCGGATCCGGCAGACCGATGCTTCGCGCACTCCCATAAAAATATGAAATATGGTCCGGTGAATTCCCCGCATCAAGCATCAGACTTGAGCGCCCACTGACAACATACCCGAGCGCCGGTCGGTTGGTTCTATCATCTTTGGGAAGGTACCAGATATGATCACTGATTTGTTTTAACATCTTTTGCTCTCCTGACGAAAATTTCACGCCGCAAATTTACGATAGAGATATTTTAGCGTATTCGAGAGGATATTACAAATTTTCCGACAGTTTTGCAATATTTAAGAATTTGTTGTCGATTGACAAAGTAAATGCAGCCAAAGCAGAAAATGTGTCCTAACTAACGCT
>CALCQT010000154.1 GCA_937894825.1 uncultured Anaerolineaceae bacterium | reverse complement strand
TGTTCGTTATTTTTTCTATATCGGCGGGCAGCGGGTCGTTCTGAAGGCGCCCAAGAGCGGCGAACCGAAGGAATTGGTTAATATGGCGACCGAAAACGCGATTGAAACCTTGCGTGCGCTGAAGGCCCAGTGGGAACGGGATACGAACCGGCAGAGTAAAGGGCTGAATGAATTACAGCAGGCACTGTCGCTCAAGGAACCGCCCAACCGCATTGAATGCTATGATATCTCGAACACGCAAGGCACCAATTCGGTTGGTTCGATGGTCGTGTTCACGCAAGGGACGCCCAATAAGCAGGATTATCGCCGCTTCAACATCAAGACGGTGATCGGCCCGAACGATTTTGACAGTATGACCGAGGTGCTGATCCGGCGGTTGAAACGCTGGCAGGCCGCGCACGAGAAGAATCAGGAAACGGGCGGGAAAGCGGACGCGTCATTTTCTTTACTGCCGGATCTGGTCATCATTGACGGCGGAAAAGGCCAACTGGGACGGGCGGTCGAGGTGCTGGCGGATTTCGAGTTGACAGAGCGCGTCACGGTGGTCGGGTTGGCCAAACGTGAGGAAGAAATATTCCGGCCCGGGAATCCTGATCCGGTCATATTGCCCCGCCATGGCGAAGCGTTGTATCTGGTGCAGCGCATCCGCGATGAGGCGCATCGCTTTGCTATCACCGCCCATCGTAATCGTCGGACCAAAGAAGGACTGGCCTCACAGTTGGAGAAGATCCCCGGCATCGGGCCGGTGAAACGCAAGGCGTTGTTGAAGAAGTTCGGCTCCATTGACGCCATCGCCAATGCCGACAAGGTCGAATTGATGCTGGTGGATGGCATCACGGATGTGCTGGCGGAAAACATTCGCAACCATTTTGGGTAAAAAGACCGTATAATGTGCCTTGCAGGGGAGCGCATTGCACTCCTCTATATGGGCGCCTGGTAGGGACAGCGCATTGCGCTGTCCGCGGCTCTCATGAAAAGATTTCATTGGCTTTTGACCCCGAATCAAAAGTGATTTTGAGGATAGAATATAAGCAACTCAATTTCATTTTTGAAAGGAAGAAATGCTCCCATGGCACAAACAGTCCTGCAAAAACGCGCTGATAAACTGGGTGAAACCGTTGTCAGAGCGTTGAACAAACGTCATTTTGAGGCTTATTACGTCCCAACCAAAGAAGCCGCACTCGAAAAAGCGTTGTCCCTGATTCCGGAAACGGATGTCGTCTCCTGGGGTGGTTCGGAGTCCATTGATGCGATCGGCCTTCGCCAGCACATCCTCGCTAATTCCTATTCTGTCATCAATCGGGATGACGCCAAAACGCCCGAAGAACGCGTGGAATTGATGCGCCGGGCACTGACCTGTGACACCTTTCTGATGAGCGCGAACGCCATCAGTGAAGATGGCCAACTGGTCAATGTGGACGGAAACGGTAACCGGGTCGCGGCGCTGACCTATGGTCCGAAAAGTGTCATTGTGGTCGCCGGGATCAATAAAGTAGTTCAGACCCATGCGGATGCGATTGTCCGCGCCCGTTCAGTTGCGGCGCCAACCAACGCACAGCGTTTTGATATTAAAACGCCCTGTAATGCGACCGGCGCCTGCGGCGACTGCACCATCCCTGAAAGCATCTGCGCCACGATCATCACCACCCGCATCAGCCGGCCGGTGAAACGGATCAAGGTCATCCTGGTCGGTGAACCGCTCGGGTTTTAAGAGAATCCTGGCTGCATTGCTTCTTGTCGCCTGAATCGATCTTTGATCGATCTTTGAACCACTGAAATCTGTCATCACAAATTTGACAATCAAGTTGAACTATGGTTTAATACGGCAAATCAATTGAATACGCCCCTGATGGCGCTCTTATCCAGAGAGGTGGAGGGACCGGCCCGACGATACCTCGGCAACCTGAATCATTTCAAGGTGCCAAATCCGGCAGACGTACGATAATCTGGAAGATAGGAGGGCAGGATAAGAAAACTTTACCCCCTCTGATTCGTTGGGGGTATTTTTTTCTAAGAGGAGAAGCAATGTCTACTTTTATTAACTCGCCGAAATTCCTGTTCACTTCGGAATCTGTCACAGAAGGCCATCCGGATAAACTTTGCGATCAGATCAGCGACGCAGTTTTGGACGCCTGTCTGGCCCAGGATCCCTATTCCCGTGTGGCCTGTGAAGCTGCCACGAAAACGGGCTATGTGATGATCTTTGGGGAAATCACCACCAAAGCCTTTGTCAATTTTGATGAACTGGTTCGGAATGTTGTCAAGGAAATTGGCTATGACTCCAGCGAAAAGTGCTTTGACGGGAATACCTGCGGTATTTTCTCGGCCATTTCCACGCAGTCGCCGGATATCGCGCTGGGTGTTGACAAAGCGCTGGAAGTGAAAAAAGGCCAGCAGGATTCGGAAGTTGCGGATGTCGGCGCCGGTGATCAGGGCATCATGTTCGGATACGCCTGTAACGAGACCGACGTGCTGCTCCCGTTGCCGATCTATCTGTCGCATCGCTTGGTGGAAAAGCTGGCGGAAGTCCGCAAGAACGGCACATTGGATTGGGTCTACCCTGATGGGAAGAGCCAGGTCACGGTTGAGTATGCTTACGGCAAGCCGAAGCGGATAGACACGGTGGTAATCAGTACGCAGCATTCTGCCTCAAAACGGAACAGCCATGACGAGATCGAAGCCGCGATTCGCAAGTACGTGATCGATCCGGTGCTGCCGAAGGAACTGGTGGATGAGAATCTGAAAGTGTACGTCAATCCGACCGGTGAGTTCATCATCGGCGGCCCGCAGGGTGACTCCGGGTTGACCGGGCGCAAGATCATTGTGGATACCTATGGCGGTTTTGGCCGGCATGGCGGCGGTTGTTTCAGCGGCAAGGACAGTACCAAAGTAGATCGTTCGGCCTCTTACGCGGCCCGCTGGGTGGCGAAGAACATCGTGGCGGCCGGGCTGGCGGACCGAGTGGAAATCCAGCTTTCCTATGCCATCGGTGTGGCGCAGCCGACCAGCATCAATGTGGAAACATTTGGCACCGGCAAGATTTCTGATGAAAAGCTGTCTGAAGTCATTGACGCCAATTTTGACCTGCGTCCCGGCGCCATCATCCGTGACCTGGATCTGCGCCGTCCGATCTATCAGAAGACGGCTGCTTACGGTCATTTCGGCCGCGAGGATGCTGACTTCACCTGGGAAAAGACGGACAAAGCGGAAGCGCTGCGCAAAGCTGCCGGACTTTAGTCCGGGTTGGTTTTTAGATTGAAAAAAGCTCCCTGTGAAAAGGGAGCTTTTTGATTACTGCATTACTTTGTTCATCATCGTTTCGTAGCTGTTAACCACATCATAAACAACAGCGTCTGTACTGATCGCTTTAAAATGTTCTCTTGCGCAGTGGATTTTCGCTTCTTCGACAAGCCGTAACTGCATGGAGGACATGGAGCCTTTGGTTTCAGCGACGAAATAAATATGTTTTACTGTGCCTTCATGGAACGAAATCGCCCAGTCCGGATTATATTTCCCCACGGGCGTATTGATATAAAAACCACGCGGCAGTTTCACATAGACCGCCACTTCCTTAGAAGCATCAATCTTCTCAGCGAAGATTCGTTCATTTGTGGAATCATAGAGAATATAATCGTACAGATGTTTTTTAGCCGGCATCGCGTTGATCCCAAGCTGTCCTTTTAAGGTTGGCTCTGTAAAAATCTCAGTGTCGTAAACCGATTCCAATTTGTTATATGCAATATGTTGGATGATTACTGTTGCTTTTTGATCATTGATCAAACCTGACGCGCGGATGATGAACTCTTCTGGGTTATTCGAAAATTGGTCGAATATGGACTTCTCAATTCCGCGCAGTATGGCGGAAACAGCTTTGCGGGTCAAGCCGGTTTCCGTCACAATCTTTCCAAGCAAATCATATTTCACAGCGGAATCGGGCGAAACCCGCGCAAGATAGGTCTCGCTTTCTTCCCGAACAAACGCACCTCCTTGCTTAAGTTGCTCACTGGATTGAATCTCATTCATAACACCAGTCTCGACTTTGACAGTGATTTTCGAAACACGCAGGTCTTTGTTGAGGGAAGCGATAGACTTAGCAATCAGCTCTGCTTCGTCAAAATCGACGATATAAAAGGATTTGGCATTGATGCGCTTCCATAAGGATTGAAACGCGGCGCTGCTGAGCTTGTCACAATCCAAATTCAGCTCAACATTATACTTACGCGCATTTTCCGGTTGCATCAACTGGCTGTCATATACCGTATCCAGAATGGCTATAATATCTTCTTTGCAATCGCTGACCTTTGGTGAGACTTCGATTGTGCCGTTCTTTTTATCCTCATAGTATTTATCCGTCAGACGCCCATCCTCGACATATCCGCTGCGGATCAGTCCTTCGTAAATACTCAATGAAAGGTCGCCGTCAATGACCTGTTCCGCTCCGTGGCTGTTGCGGATGACTTTGTCTTTGAACAACTCCGGCGTGATCTTTCGCGGGCGGTCGGCAACGGCTTCCGCGATTTCATTTTGCAGACCGTTGGAAAAATCTTCGTAACTTTCGCTTGCGATGACGGTCAGCACATTCACGGAGTGAACGTCTGTGCCGAGCATATGCGTATCCATGCGTTCGCCTTCCTGGTTCACCGAAAGGCGCAGCCCGCGCCCAACTTCCTGCCGTTTTCGCACATCGCTGCCGCTTTGCTTGAGTGTACAAATTTGGAATACGTTCGGATTATCCCAGCCTTCCCGCAGCGCAGAATGGGAGAAGATGAAGCGCACCGGTTCCCGGCGGTCCAGCAGCCGTTCTTTGTTTTTCATAATCAGGTCGAAGGCGTCCGCGTCATTCGACGTCCGTTCCCGCCGGTCTTCCAACCTTCCTTCGACCATTCGCTTCGTAGTTTTATCAATCGAGAAATAACCGGCGTGAGTTTCTTCAGCGCTGATCGCGTTCAGATATTGGAAATATTCCTGATCCCCAAGTTCATATTGGTTGTTCCGGCGGATTTCTTTATATTCTTCCTCGAATATTTGGGCATATTCACCGTTCACCGGCTGTCCTGCCTCATCATACTGACGATATTTGGCCACCTCATCAATGAAGAATAATGAAAGGACTTTGATCCCTTTGCGGAATAGCTGCCGTTCCCGTTCAAGATGAGACAGAATCGTCTCGCGAATCTGAATCCGGCGCAACTGGTCTTCTCCGACAGCGCCGGTAACGTCACCGGCAAACAGCCGGACGCCATTGGTGAACTCGATGGAACTATCCCGTCCGTCAATGCGCAGAACGGTATAGCCATTTTTGTATTCATCCAGCTCACCGGAATTCGGGAACAGGTTGAATCCTTCGCTGACGATACGTCTGACTTTCCGGATGCTTTGCGCGCCTTTCGCGTCAAATTCAATTGTGGCGGTCGGGTTGCCTTTGGAAAGGTTGATGTTTTCTAAATAAACATATCCTTCGGTGGCTGTGCTGCCATGAACCGAGACGCCTTTGACGGCGATTTTCTTGACCAATTTTTTATTATATGCCTCCAGCGCGTCCAGCCGGTAGATCATGTTATAGACATTATCCGCGCGGTGGGTGGCGGAATAGCGCAGCGTCATCAGCGGTGAAAAATCGCGGAGTTTTTCCTTTGTCGCTTTTCCTTCCACCGATTGTGGCTCGTCAATAATCATGATGGGGTTCGTCTTCGCCAGGATATCGATCGGACGGCGGCTGCGAAACTCGTCCAACCGCATCGTGATACGGCGGGCTTCTTTACCGCGAGCGTTGAAAGCCTGCGAATTGATGATCATGGCGTTGATC
>CALCQT010000153.1 GCA_937894825.1 uncultured Anaerolineaceae bacterium | reverse complement strand
GGTTATTGTCAAAGTTAATATAAACCGTCTGTTGATAAGCTTCTTTCCCAAATTCACGCATCAGCCAGGTTTTTCCGACCTGCCTTGCGCCCCGGATCAGCAGCGGTTTCCGATAGCGCTTTTTCTTCCACTGATAAAGTTGTTCCATCGCTGTTCGGTACATGGATGCCCTTCTTTCAAACTTTCACATCGGTAACAACATTGAGTTACCACAGATTCCATTATCGGTAAAAAACACTTTCTGATTTCGTACCATCTGTTTCAGTTGATTATAACAAAAAGTCGTACGACTTTTTGTTATTAAGAACACATTTTTCCATGAAAAAATTGTAAAGCGATTCAATCCAAACAAATGCTGTATGATGCAGCGATCATACTTCACTACGACAGTTTTCCCAAATCAGTGATCTTAAATTCCCTTGAATAAATTCACCGTTGGCAAAAATGGAAATCTCCTTTATAATAACAGTTGAACACTTGCTCAACTATTGCACATAGAAGCGGATTTTTGAATTTGGAAATCTGTTTTTTTATGAGCCTGTCTCAAAATGCAGAACTTACGACCTTTTGAAATTCTATTTACTCGTAAATCTTGCAAAAAACAGCTATATTTTCACATTTTGGGAGACCCTCTGTTTGATCAAGACGCTCGTAAAAGGCCGTCGCATGACGACGAAACAGGCAGCCCGCCGGCTGCCATGCGCAAAACCGGTGTTATAGTTAACGCCAAAATACGAGACCTGTTCTAGTAGACACTTTTTCTGAATGGGCCATTTTTGGAGGTGGCAATTTGCTGGATTTTTTAAAGAACGAAGGCATCCGAACGGACCTGCTTGATGAAGTTATGCAGTTTCAGAAAACAAACACAATTTGTCCGGAAATGACCTACCGGATTCCCAACCCGCGCTTTCACTATTATGGAAACAACGTTTGGGAAGAGGCCATCACCGCATTGCTGTGCGCGGAAAACCTGCTGCTGGTCGGCCCCAAGGCCACCGGAAAAAACGTGCTGGCGGAAAACCTGGCGGCCCTCTTTAGAAAACCCAAATGGGACATTTCTTTCCATGTCAACACCGACTCGGCCTCGCTGATCGGCACAGACACCTTTGAAAATGGCCAGGTCGTTTTGCGGCGCGGACCGATTTACGAATGTGCCATCAACGGAGGTTTCGGTGTTCTGGACGAAATCAACATGGCCAAAAACGAGTCCATCGCGCTGCTCCACGCCATCCTCGACTTCCGGCGCATCATTGACGTGCCCGGCTACAACAAAATCATCCTGAACGACGGCACGCGCTTCATCGCCACCATGAATTACGGCTATGCGGGTACCCGGGAACTGAACGAGGCGCTGACATCCCGCTTTATGGTCATTGAAATGCCCGCCATTTCCGCCAAAAATCTGGGAAAGTTGCTGCAGCGTGAATTCCCGCATCTGAATCCGGGTTATCTGGAACAGTTCATCGGATTGTTTCAGGACCTGCAGAAAAAAAGTGAAAATTCGGAAATATCAACCAAGTCGGTTGATCTACGCGGTCTGCTCTCCGCCATCCACCTGATGGAGAAGGGACTGACCGCTAACCAGGCGCTGCGAATGGGACTGACCAGCAAATCCTTCGATCCTTATGAGCGGGAACTGGTCGAGGACGTCATCCGGCTGCGCATCCCCGAGCAGCTGACCAGAGAAAAAATATTTGCATAGCGGCACGAAAATGATCAGCAACGAGAAACAACGGGCCGCGAACATCATCTGGAACGCCGCGCAGGACTATTCGTTCCAGCCGGAAAGCGGCGCTTTTGACCGCAACGGTAAAGCGGACCTCTATTGGAACTACATCCTTGGCGCCGTCCGGAGATATTACGATTATCCGCAGATCGAAGCCTTTTTCCATGCGCTCAAAAGGGGCCGTGATTATGAGTTCTATGAGTCCCTGACCTGGATCGGCCTTGAAAACGCCTGTTATGAAAAGGGCCGGACTGAACGGCCGATTTTGCAGGACCTGCGGCAGGGGTATGCGCAAAAATTTCTCGCCAACGGATTTGAACCTGCGTTCTACTATCTGGTCGGTGAAATTAAAAAAGCACATTTCCAGCATGTGCTCGGCCAGGAACCGCCAATGCGGGAGCAGGTGGCCGTCATTCTGACCGATCTTCAATTTGACGGGGCGATGGACACGGATCAGATCATCGCCAGAATGACCGAGATTATCGATACTTATTTCGTTTTCTCGAGTTCGAAAATAAAGAAAAGTCCGTTTGATTTTCTGGATCGCCTTCTGTTGGGTGGTCAACATTTTTCGGGAGGGCGCAACGAGTTTCGTCTGGTCCGAAGATTCTTCCTGAAGCAATTCAAAAACGACGATAGTGGCGCGGCGGAAGGAATCCAACCGGTCGCAAAGAATAATGGCTTGGATACTAAAAAATCCTGGTGGATCAATTTCAGCGGCCAGATTAAAGAAATAAAGCGGGATGAGATTCAAAATCTGTTTGGACGCTCGATCCTGTCGGAAAGTCAGACCAGTGCGATCGAGCAGATTTTGTGCGTCGGGAATCATCAGAATTGCCGTCTTCACTTCACCCGCGGTGAATTCGACCCTGCCGAGACAGGCAAAAAAAATGGCGCTGATCCCAAAAACAAAGTTTTCAAACAGCGAAAATCGAATCAAAGCTATTATCAAAAGAATCTGGCCCGCAATCACACC
>CALCQT010000152.1 GCA_937894825.1 uncultured Anaerolineaceae bacterium | reverse complement strand
ACAGCCGCGTTCTTTCGCATAGCCATTGGTGTTTGTAATTATTCTATTGCTACCGGTTCACATCCATTCTCATGAATCGGTTCGGTTCCGGCCTCCACGGCGATCTCATAATAATGAATTTTCCGGTCGATTTTTTCCATAAACCGGTTTAGCTCAGCCATTTTCTCCTGCAGCTTCTGTTTTTGAACCAGGAACATATCCAGACGTTGCTGTAAAGTCGCATCGCCTTCCATGCACCATCCAATAAACTCACCGATCTCTTTAATCGACATGCCGGTGCCTTTCAAGCATTCAATCACGGCAAGCCATTCAAAATCGCTTTCGCTGAATTCACGGATACCATTCGGATTTCGCTCGACAAAGGGCAGTAAGCCTTCTTTTTCATAATAACGGATGGTGTGGGCGGATAATCCGGTCCGTTTGGCAGCTTCGCTGATAGAGCATTTCATGCGGTCACCTGATCAGTAATTGAGCTCAATCTCGGTAATTCTGTCATAAAGGAACTGATTTACCGGGGTCGGAACGTCCAGTTCTTTACCCAATTTGATGATTGAACCGGCGAAAAGATCAACTTCGGTTTTCCGGTGCGCTTCGGCGTCCTGGCGCATGGACGGCATTCCTTCCGGGTTCATGGGCGCAAGCACGTCGTCCAACCAGTATTTCAAATCGGCTTCGGTCAGATTAATACCTTTTTTATTGGCGATGGTGAGGACTTCCCGCATGGCGGCGATCAGTTTCTCGCGCGGTTCTCCTTCCTGCTGGATCGCACGGTAGGTAGTTTCATAGGCGGTCACGACTTGGTTAGCACCGACGTTTAGCATCCATTTGCTCCAGACTTTTTTGAGCATATCGTCCGGGACGCTATGGGCGATCCCGGCTTTGGTGAAGAAAGCTTCCACTGCTTTGACTTTTTCACTGTATGAACCGTCTGCTTCACCGAATTCGATTCTTCCCGGACGCATATAGGTCATCTGGTTCCCGCGCATCACGGCGTCCATCCCCTGCGCAACACTATAAAGCACTTTCTCCGCGCCAAAAGCTTCTGAAAGGTATTCTTCACTCACGATGCCGTTTAAGAGTGACAGGATGATGGTGTTTTCTCCAACCTGATTTCTGGCCGTTTTGATCGCGTCTTCGAGCTGCATGAACTTCACTGTAAAGATAACCAAATCAGCGGGGTCACCCTGATTTTCTTCGTCCACATATTGAAAGTCGCATTTTTCTCCATTCGAATAGACGCCATCTTTCTGATAACGGGCGATTCGTTCTTTATTCGCGACAAATCGAACGGTATCTTTCCCGAGATGATCAATGATGATTTTTCCGAACAACGTCCCCAGCACGCCCTGACCAACGAAAGTAACGGATTTAATTTCCATGATAAAAATTCCTCTTTAAATTTAGCATAATCTCCAACTTGTATACTATACCATGATTCATAATCGGGGATACCAAAAGGCCGGCATCGTGAAAATATACGTGCCGGCCCCTTGGTTACGAGAATAAATTGAAAGTCCGCAGTTAAGTGTTTAGCGGGAATCCCCAAATTCAGCGGTGAAAGTGTTTATCAAGGCATCTTCCCAGCCATCAATGGAATCAAGACGGCCAATAAAAAACCGCAGCACGGGCGGTTCATCCACCCAGCGTAGCCCCTGAATCAGCTCGCGATTCTTATGCAACCAGGCGATACGGTCGGCCATAAATTCCAGTTGAGACAGTGTGAATGTCCGGCGAGGCACGGCCAGCCGGACCAGTTCCATATCGGACGGCACTTCTTCTCCATCCGGAGTACGATCCATGGACAGACTGCCGCGTTCCATGCCGCGGCTGCCGGTTACCAGATAAATGGCCGCAGCCAGCGCCGAAGCCGGGTATTCATTCCAGGGGATGTGCGGTACAAAACGGCTGGCGTCAATGTGACATCCGAGACCGCCGGGAGGTGTCACGACCGGTACGCCAAGTTCTTCCAACCGGTTTACGAAGAATTTAATGAATTCGGCTCCGCTTCCCGCGATATCTAAATCGACCATTTCCCGCATGCCGACCGCGATGGCTTCAATTTCTTTAGTAGACATACCTCCATAAGTGATGAAACCTTCGTAAACAGGGACCAAAGGTAAAATTTCGCGATAGATCTTTGGGCTGTTTGTTGCGATGAGACCGCCGCGGGCCATGGTGCTCTTGCGCCCGGACATGTAGATCAGGTCCACTTGCGCGGCCATCTCCTGAATAATGTCTTTGATCGATTTATCTTCGAAGCCGGCTTCACGGGTCTTGATAAAGTAGGCATTTTCAGAGATCAGGCTGCAGTCCATAACGGTCATAATGCCGAAATTCTTCGCGATTTCGCTGACTGCTTTGAGGTTTTCCATTGAGAAAGGCTGACCTCCGATCAAATTGGTGGTCGCCTCCATTCGGATAAAAGCGATATTTTCTTTCCCATTTTTTTCGATCGCGTCTCGCAGCATGTCCAGATCCATATTGCCTTTGAATTGCACGGTGCTGGCGGTTTCGCGGCCGGCTTCGGAGATTAATTCAAGAACTTCTCCTCCGTAGAGATTAATATGGGCTTTGGTGGTGGTGAAATGATAGTTGGTGATGACAAAGGAGCCTGGTTTCACGAAAACACGAGACAGCAAATGTTCGCAGGCCCGTCCCTGATGCGCGGGAATGACATATTGCAATCCCAGGATATCCTGAACGGATTTCTCCAGTTTGCTAAAACTCTCCGAGCCGGCGTAGGCATCGTCCGAAACGAGCATGGAACTCTGCTGGTTGTCGCTCATGGCGTTGGTGCCGCTGTCTGTCAGCATGTCCAGAAATACGTCATGACTGCGCAGCAGGAAAGTGTTAAACCCCGCATTGCGAATCGCGCTCTTCCGGTCTTCAAGCGAAGCCAGGTTGGTTTGTTGCACAATTTTTATCTTGTGCATTTCCATGGGGATAATTCTGCCATCCGATAATTTCACTTCCATCATTTCCTCCCAGTTTGACTATACATTTTTATTGGCCAATGAAAAATAAAATCTTTCTGAAAATAAGCATAAAAAAAGCGATATCCCTGCGGATATCGCTTTTTATCTTCAGTTTTACGTACTTACGCGAAAAATCCGGCAGAGCTTCGATTGGGCTTGCCGTAATAATAAGCGTAGGTGTTGGCGAATAATGATTTCATTTTTTTGACTCGCTAATGATTGTACTGGAAGAGTGGGTGATTGACAAGGGAGAAATCAGTAGCAGTGATTATGAGTCGCTAAGAAAAAATATGTTTTCTTGCAGTTCATCGTACTGTCGTCAGGGTAGCGATCCAGCAGATGGGTGTCGGTGGTGATGACAGTTGGGGCGCGTTGACACATCCTGAATTTTTGTTGGATGTGACGAAGCCGATTGATTTTCACTTCAGATTCGGTGGCTTTGTAGACTGAGGATTTGGAAAAATAAAAACGAGAGCGTCCTATGCGAGATTTTATTCCCGCAGCGACGCTCTCGTTTTTATCGATTCGATTTTTACTTCACCAGGAAATTTATAATCTTCTCTGTTTTTCCAGGTAAGGAGTGTCCCGCGTCTGATAAAACCATGATACTTGCAGTGGGAACCAATCTCTTATATCGTTCTGCGGTTTCAATGGAATTGAGCATAATGTCTTTCTCGCCTACAATCAACAAACTCGGCATGGTTATGTGTTTCAAATCTTCGTCCGTGAAGCTCGGAATCGGCTCCATACGGGAATTGAAAACTCCCGCAATCAACTTTTGATAATTCAGCATGATTTCCGGAATGGGATTACCTCCATTTATCATTTGAAAGAGTTCATCAACTCCGCTTTCACCTTTAGACAGGAGTGTCATTGCAATTTCCTTGAAAGCGCTGTTCTGACCACCGATACCGGCAGGGCAGAGAAGAACGAGTTTTTTTACTTTGTCGGCATAATTTGATGCGAATTTTGCCGCAAGCCATGCCCCCAAAGACACCCCCACAAGGTTTGCGGTGTTAATGTGAAGCGCCATAAAAACATCGCTAAGCCAAAGAGCGTAATCCATATTGTCAAATTGCAGTTGCTCCTCGCTGCTTCTGCCAGGTTCGCCCGGCAAATCGGGCGCGTAAACCCGAAAATGCTTGCTCATTTCCTCGATATCCTTTATCCACATAGCGGCGTTCATACTGCTACCATGCAACAGAATAACGGGTTCTTTTTCTTTGTCTCCTGCTGCAAGAAGAAAAGCATCTCCGAATCGCGTCTCAACATAAAGTTCCTCGTGAGAGACATTCATATGGCCAACCAGCATATTATAGTATTCAATTACCGCTTGTTTACCTTCGTTTGTCTTAAATGCGTTCATAAAACTGTTTTCTTGTCTATTTGTCAAGCAGCCAATTTTCGGCTTCCTCAAACGTTAGAAAGCTTCTGAAAACCTGTCCTTTATTGCTTTCCGCTAAAAATTCTTTGAACTTTCCCCTGGTTCTTTCTTTATCAAGGATAACGGCGGCCTTGATGCCGTAGATAGAAAATTTCTGTAAGGCTATCCCGGCTATCCCTGTTCGCAAGCGCAAAAAGTCGTCGGACAATCTTTCGCCCTGAATTAGTAAACGCGTAATCTGGTTTTCAATGCAAACCGTAAACAGCCAAATTGCATCCTCTTCGGTCTGCACAGATTCCCCTATAAGATCTAACAAGATATATCTTTGATTGTTCTTTTCAATAATTTTGTATTCCATTTTTTCAGGCTCCTTTATCGGAGCAGATTTTGCGGTTTTCTTTTGATTACGGTGACGGAATAAAATCTCTCTTGCCCTATCCACCCACGCTAATTCTGCCTGATACGAAAGGATGATATTTTGATTGATTAAATCCCATATATCAGATTCACGCGGGGTTCTTCCCTGATTAAAAAAGCCGGATTGCACCTTTGTCTGCTCAATAAATATTTGCCCCCTCAGTTCCTGCGCATAGTTACCCAGCAATTCATCTAATTCTTCATCGCTCAACAGATCGGCCCATGCTAGTTGAAGTAAAACAGGCTTTTTAACTTCAAACATTTCAGGCGCAGACTGTACCCATTTTTTTAGTTCAGACAACCCAGCTCCGGTAATCGTATATACCTTTTTGGTAGGAGAGCCGTCTTGGGGATAAAGCTCACTGTTCACAAAGGCGTTATCATCCAATTCAAGCAATGCCTTATATATTTGATTATTATTCCCAGACCAAGGCATAAATGATGTGTCCTGCATGATTTTTTTTAAATCATACCCAGTCGATGATTTGCAGTTCAGCATTCCAAGTATTGTATGAGTGATTGACATGTGCAAGTCTTCCTTTTATAACTATGTTAATAATAACATATCAATTTAGACATGTCAATTTATTTGCATTCGTCTGTCTATCCCGTTGTCTGGGTATTGGATAGAGTAACTTCCCTAGTATTCTTTCCCGTTTATATCAGAGGATGGAAAGAACATCTTGGTTTAAAGCAGAATAAAACAAGGTATCATTCGACCTGAACGATACCTTGTTTCAGACATCATAACTTGGCTGCACCCTCATAACAGTTTGTTTTATGCTGTCTTATAGAGGACTGCCAAAAAAGATTTTTCCATTTATATTTCTGTTTTCAGGCCTTTCGACAGCATCACGACGAAATCCTGCACATTGGTGATGATGGAAGTCGCGGTCAAACTGCCGCGGTCGCCGAGCTTGTTCACGGCAAATTCGGAGATATCGACTGAATAGATGTACAACGGACGTACTGTCCCGTCGACAACCCGGTAGGAAGGCGTCATATTCCCGGTGGCGATGGTGTGGAGCTGTGTCGCGAGACAAATGACTGTTGTCGCCTGGCGGACCAATCGGCGCATAGCGTCCTGACCTTGGTAGGTATCGGCAATCACATCCGGCAGCGGTCCATCATCCCGAATGGAGCCGGTCAGCACGGTCGGGATACCGTACTTCTGACAGGAAAAAATAATCCCCGAGTCGATGGCCTGCTCAGAAATAAAATTTTCAATTGAACCACTTTTTCTTACCGCATTGATCAAATCAAGATGATGGTAATGACCGTTGGGATGGGACTGCTGTGAATAAATGTTCTGCCCCAGTGCAGTGCCGAACATGGCCGCTTCCAGATCGTGGGTAGCGAGCGCGTTTCCAGCCAGCAGTCCATTCACATAACCATTGGCGATCAGCCATTCCATCGCTTTCCGTGCGTCTGCGTCAAATGCGCAGGCCGGCCCCATCACCCACAGAATGTTCCCGTTCGCTCTTTCGAAGTGCAGAAGGTCATATAAATGATCATAATCTTTGGAAAACGCGGTTTCACGGCTGCGCCCGCTGCGAAAAGCGAACTGATCTCTGGAAGCTGACTTTTGCACAAACCCATCCACATGCAGAAAAATTCCTTCACTGCCGTCCTCTGTGCGGCCAAGGACGACGTTATCTCCAATCTGTAAATGTCTTGGCTCAATGATTTCCGGCTCGTTTTCTGAATTGACCCGGACACAGCAATCCATCCGGCTTTCTTCAGCCAGGCGCCACACGCCAGCGATTTTGAAGTATTCCGGAAAGATCGAGGTGGCGTGGAAATTGTCAGGAGCAACGCCGGTGACTGTGACCGGTTGGGTCAGTACGTCCGGTGCTGTCCGGAAGAAGGGGACGGAAAAATCCGGTTCAATATATTCGGGTAACTGGAATCCCATGGCGACACTCCTGTAGAAATTTTTTCTGGCAAGCCTTCCGGTTGGTTTTGACTATACGAGGTGGAAAATCCCCATGCTGCTCAATACAATGAGCATTGCTCCGGCCAAATTCGATACGATTGATGTCCAAAAGAATCGGAATAGATTCACCCGGTAAATCCCGCTCAATACGCCGACGCTTTTTGCCCCAATGCCGGGAATCATCCTGCCCAACAACTGAAAGGGGACCGCCTCAACCGGCATTTTATTCAAATTGAATGGTAACGTTTTCTTTCGTTTTTCAAACCCGGAAACGTCACCAACGCGATGACCGATAAAATATTCGATAAAAGATGCAATCGTATTGCCAATCGTAACACAAAAAACTGTCCAGGTTGGGCCGCCTAAGCCGGTTAGAAAAACTGTTATTGGCTCCGACGGGATTGGCGTTGCGCCCAACCCGGCATAAATTGCTAATACGAGGAAAATCCCCAAAATCCGATGTTCCTCAATAAAATTTCTCGTAAAATCAAAATCAAAGTGCTCAATTGCATAAATTGCGAGCAAAACAAACCCGACAAGCAGGATAATTTGAATAACTTTCCCCGGTTTAATCTTTTCCAAAATTTTCAAATACAATCCTTCCTCGGGCACCCTCGAAATAAATTAGATATCATCGTTTCCGACGACATGAATTTTCAACAGGTTGGTATTGCCGATAATTCCGAGCGGAAGGCCTGCGGTAATCGTGACCAGATCACCGTTATTGACAAACCCTGCGTCCCTGGCGGCCGTCACGGCATTGGTTAAGAGCCGGGTGGAGATCTGTTCCTCTTCAATGAGCAGCGGTTTTACACCCCAGGAGAGGTTTAACTGCCGTAAGACGGATTCATGGGGCGTACATCCAATGATCGGACAAGGAGGACGGAATTTTGAAATTTGCCGGGCTGTTGTGCCTGATTTTGTGACGGTTACAATTGCTTTGACTTTCAGATCGATTGCTGAAAGACAAGTCGCATGCGAGATCGCTTCCGAAACAGTTGTTCCGCGGGAATCTGCCTGCATAAATCTTTTCACATAATCAATATCCTGTTCTGTTCGTTCAGTAATGCGGATCATTGTTTCAAGGGATTCGAGGGGATATTTTCCCGCGGCGGTCTCCCCCGACAACATGATTGCGCTGGTTCCGTCATAGATCGCGTTTGCGACGTCGGTCGCTTCGGCTCTGGTCGGACGAGGATTCTTGATCATGGAGTCGAGCATTTGGGTTGCAGTGATGACTTGTTTCCCGGCTCTGTAGACCTTTTTTATGATACTTTTCTGGATTACAGGAATTTCCTCCAGCGGCAGTTCAATCCCCATGTCGCCACGGGCGATCATGATTGCGTCGGAGACTTCAATGATCTCGTCAATATTATCTACGCCCTGGTGATTTTCGATTTTTGAAATGATATTAATCGTTTTGCAGTTATATTCGTCCAGGATTGCGCGGATTTCCAGGACATCGGCTGCGCTGCGGACAAAAGAAGCTGCGATGAAATCGAAACCGTTTTCAATGCCAAAAATGATATCGCTTCGGTCTTTCTCGCTGATGAATGGCATGTTGAGCGCTACGCCCGGAATATTCACGCCTTTTTTGTCCGAGATCGTCCCGTCGTTTTTTACCAGGCAATCGATCGTATCGTCACTTTTGTCAACCACGACCAATTCGACCAGTCCGTCGTCAATCAGAATGCTGTTTCCGATTGAAATTTCTTTTGGGAGCTCAGTATATGAAATTGAGACCTGCTCATTGGTGCCCTCTTCCGGCGTGGATGTCAGGCGAAATTTTTGCCCTTTAACCAGATTGACGCGGCCATCACGAAAAGTTCCCAAACGAATTTCCGGCCCCTTTGTGTCAAGGATGGCCGGGATCGGCAAGCCGGTCTTTTCCCTTAATGCAACCAGTTTTTCAAATCTTCCCTTTTGTTCATCATGTAAACCGTGGGAAAAGTTGAATCTGGCGGCATCCATCCCTGTTTCAATCAGTTTTGTGAGGATGTTATCCCGGTCGGTAGCCGGCCCCAGTGTGCAGATGATTTTTGTTTTTCTCATAATAAATTATCCTAAAATAATAGCAAATTAACGTATGTTTTGTCTTATTATAACGCTGGCGGTTATTCAGAATATTAAAAAAGTATTCCAGGCATTTGTGACCTTCGGTTTCATTATGAGGTGGTCAAAGAGGCTAAACATTTCATTTGGCGATTTCTGAAAGGTGCGATAAAACCGATGCGATCCGGCTTTTGATGCTGTTTTTCGGGAATCGGTCTGCAAAATCGTAAAAACCATCAACGGATTTGTGTCGCCTGGGATTTGAAATCAGTGCGGAGACACGCCTGATAGGCGTTCCGGTCATAGGACTTCAGGATAAATAAACCTCTGAAAGTGTTAAACCGTCCTTTTACCCCCATCTCAAGAGGGAAATGAATTTTTCCGGAATAAGTCTTTCCTTTGGAGATATACCCTCGCTTGAGAGCATCTTTTGCGAGGTCCAGGGCCGCTTGCATGCCGGCGTCAAAGGGATGGTCAACCCGAGCGAAGTACTCTAATGCCCGAAAACAATCATATTTCCAGCGGCAGGGATAATGGAAATGGATCATATCCGGATGGATGATTCCTCCGGACCGCAGTGACTTAAACAGGCTTCTGTTTAGCAGATACGTTTGTCCCGATGTTGCCTGTTGTTTTAATTCGGATAGCCGATAATTATATCCATTTGTTTCATAATCCGCCAGGGCTTCAAGAACTGAGATCGTCGTATGAACCGAACTGACAACAGACCGATTATGGGCTGAATCCCAAGCGCAATTCCAACCGCCATCGCTCATCTGGTGTGCCAGAATATAATCAACGATTTCATGGATCCTGATATCCTGAGTTTTCCCATAACAAATGAGGCTTAATAGCATCGCCGACATACACATATCCTGATAACGTGTCCTGGAAATTTTCCCATGATTTTTCCAAAGTCCATCCAGCACTTTTTTTGTGCCGTCCTGATAGAATGGATGATCCGGATAGACCTCCATGTACTTCAGTTCTAACAGTGTATAGGTGCTGGAAATCCATTTGCCGGAATAAATACTATTCCCCCATTCTTTCTTGACCGGGTCAAACAGCGCAAGATACCTGGCAATATAACCCTGATTGCCATGATCGAAAAAACGATCCAGTAAATACTTGTTTGTGAGATATTGGATCACAATGTCCCCGTCAAGCAGCCAATCGATTACTTTCATGGCTTCTCCTTCTATTCAAGATCGCTGCTGTCCTGTTGCGGTATCTCTTGATGATCATCTCTGTCTGTTATCAAGGTCAATGGATCTATACGATTTGCTTCGATAGCTGTGATTAACCCTGCTGTTTATTCATGATTCCATGGTAAACTCATGCATATTTGATTGGACGAATCTATGTCAATTGTATCTCGAAAAAAAAATCACATTCAAATATGTTTGCGTGAGGATGTTCAGTCCGAGATACCATCCGGATTTGACGATTACCGCCTGGAACATAAAGCGTTGCCGGAGACCGATTTTGCGGACATCAGCCTGGAGACCGAATTCCTTGGCAGGAAAATTTCTGCGCCAGTTTTGATTTCATCCATGACCGGCGGTCCGGATGACGGCAACCGGATCAATCACGTCTTGTTGGAGGCGGCGAATGAACTGAAGATTCCTTTCGCCTTTGGTTCCCTGCGGGTTTTTATTGAAGAACTGTCTTTAGGAAAAATTGAAAAGCCGCGTAAAATTGCGCCGGATATCCCAATTTTGGCAAACCTTGGCGCTGTCCAATTGAATTACCGCTTTACGCGTGATTCCTGTTTATATGCAGTCGAAATTACCGAGGCCGATGCGCTTTATCTTCACCTGAATCCGTTACAGGAAGTGTTCCAGGTGTCAGGAAACACAAATTTTTCAGGGTTGCTGCCAAAAATTGAGACGCTTTGCAAAGATTTTCCTGTCCCGATCCTGATTAAGGAAGTGGGCAGCGGGATCTCAGCATCCGATGCACGCAGGCTGACCGATGCCGGGGTGTCGATGATTGATGTAGCCGGCGCCGGAGGGACCTCCTGGGTGAAAGTAGAAACCATTGCGGACGGCCGCCCGGAAACCGCGGATCTGGCGGCTCCGTTTTTTGATTGGGGTATTTCAACAGCCCAATGTATCGAAGCTATCCATTTACAGTATCCGGATATCCGGTTGATCGCATCCGGAGGAATTACCAATGGCGTTGAGGTCTGGAAAGCGTTGCTGCTCGGTGCGGAATTGGCGGGGATCGCTCGTCCGCTGTTGAAACCGGCGCTGAATGGTACCGCAGCGACGGTGGCATTTCTCACTACAATTATCAATCAGACGCGCATCGCGAAGTTTGTCAGCGAAAAGATCGTAAAGGTCGGACAATTTTGACGGATAAAAATCAGAACGAAAAAAAACAAATTTATGAAGCTGTTCGGCTCTTTCTTGAGCGAATCGGTGAAGATCCGAATCGGGAGGGGCTGATCAACACCCCGGATCGCGTTGAGCGAATGCTGCCCGAAATTCTGGGTGGCTACCAGGAGGATTTGAGCGGGATTGTCAATGGCGCCGTCTTTCATGAGCCATCCGATGGAATCGTTCTGGTTCGGGATATTGAATTTTACAGTCTGTGCGAACACCATTTACTCCCTTTTTTTGGCACAGCGCATGTGGCGTATATCCCGGATGGAAAGGTAATTGGACTTTCCAAAATTCCCCGAATTGTGGATATGTTTTCTCGTCGGCTCCAGTTGCAGGAACGCTTGACCCGGCAAATTGCGGATGCCTTGGATACCTCAATTGCTCCGGCAGGTATTGCGGTCTATGTTGAGGCATCCCACTTATGCGGCATCATGCGCGGGGTACGAAAAGAACGGGCCCGTCTGGTGACCAGCGCTTTTCGCGGCGTCTTCCTTTCCGATGTTGAAAAACGAAGGGACTTTTATACTCAAATTAAGAAAGACGAAGCGGATGATTAGCTCCAAAAGGAAAATATCCGAGAAACGATTATGTGGCGGGACTCAAGGTGTCTCGTCATGTTTTCGCGCTCGGCAAGAGATTGTAAAGACAAATACCGTATAATTCTTTAGATACTGCTAAATTCTCTGCGATTCATTTTTTATTTTTGTGCAGAATATTTTTTCAACGAAGGAGTCAATATGGACATTTTCGAAAAATGTTATGGGTATGGTGCTGAGGTTGAAGCTGCAATTGAGCAAGGTGTTTATCCTTACTTTATGCCTTTGTCCGAAAATGAAGGGACCGTTGCCAGCTACCACGGCAAGAAATTGATCATGTGCGGTTCGAACAACTATTTGGGATTGACGGCCCATCCCAAGGTTCGTGAAGCGGCTATTAATGCGATCCAGGAGTATGGCACGAGCTGTACCGGGTCCCGTTTTTTGAATGGTTCACTTGAACTCCACGAAACGCTGGAAAAGGAAATTGCCGAATTCGTTGGGAAAGAAGCCGCGTTGGTCTTTTCAACCGGTATGCAGGTCAACTTGGGAACCATCAGTGCGCTGGTCAGCAAAAATGATTATGCTATTCTGGATAAAGACGCCCATGCCAGTATTTATGATGGCGTGAAACTTTCTTATGGAAAACTGGAACGCTTCAAGCACAATGACATGGACCACTTGGAACGGGTTCTGAAATCATTGCCGGAAGATTCCGGTAAATTGGTCATTGTCGATGGGCTGTTCAGTATGGAAGGGGATCTGGCTCCGCTGGATCAACTGGTTCTGTTGGCGAAAAAATACCATGCGCGTCTGATGGTTGATGATGCTCATGGTATCGGCGTGACCGGCGGAGGACGCGGGACTTCCTTTGAATTCGGCCTGACGGATGAAGTCGATTTGATTATGTCCACGTTCAGTAAGAGTTTCGCCTCACTGGGAGGATTCATCGCCGGCGACGCCAAGGTTGTCCGATATATCAAACATCACGCCCGATCTATGATCTTCAGCGCCAGTATTCAGCCGGCCAGCGCGGCAGCGGCTTTGGCTGCCCTGCGAATCATGCGCGATGAACCGCAATGGAATGAACAATTGGTTCGAAACGGGAACAAAATGCGAAAAGAGGTTTCCGCGCTCGGGTTTGACATCGGGAATTCTGTGACGCCGATTATTCCGATTATTATCGGCAGTGATGAACAAACCTTTATGATTGCGAGGGCATTGTTCGATAAAGGCGT
>CALCQT010000151.1 GCA_937894825.1 uncultured Anaerolineaceae bacterium | reverse complement strand
AGCGTTTCGCCGCCGCAAAACCGTTCACTGTGCAGGAGCATCTGGCGCACATATTCGCCGTCAAAACCATCGAAGTTAAACTCCAGATGACGGGTCAATTCGTCAAAAGTCAGCTTCCCTTCCCGCTCAATGCGCTGTTCGCAGGCCGCAAAACTGTCCGCCACGGTGGCGATGCCGGCGCCGTCGATGCACATGTTGAAATATTGCGCGCTTTTGGTCACATCAGCGCCCTGTTCGACCGGGCCAACGCTCATCAGGTTACAGATCAGCTCCGGCTCATTTTTCTCCTGATGCTGCAAATGGAACAGGATGCCTTTCGCCGTGACCGACACCGCCTTTTCCAGATGACGCTCAAAATAGCCCCAAAGCAGTTCCACGTTCGGCGCGTCTTCACGTTTCATCATGTCGTAATAAGCCACCTGAAACACTTTGGCGGCGTTGACTTTGACCAAATCGTTCAGGGTATATTCCATGCCGGGAATGCTCATCCAGTGACAGCCCCCTGCCAGCCGTTGCCGCGCCAGTTCTTTGGAATAGCCGCATTTGACAAAGCCATTCACCAGACTGTTATCGCCCGAAAAGCGCGGCCAGCCGGTCTTGTTCTTGAACAGATATTCAACGCCCTTTTCCAGCAGCCGTTCGTCGCCGTTGTCATGCACGCGCACGGTCAGATTACAGGCGATATTGATCCAATCAGCCGCTTCCAAAATAAGGTAGCTCATCGGAGAGGTCATATCGATGCCATCTTTATCCGGGCCGCCCAACTGGTAATAGCGCGTATCGTTTAAAAACAGACAGGCGATATAAAACCGCGCTTCTTCCTCCGTGATCCGCCCTGCCGCCAGGTCCGCTTCATAATACGGCCGCAGCATCTCGTCCAACTGTCCGCCGGATGGCCCGCGGTTATAAAGCCGGGAGAAGAAACTGAACCAGCACATCCATTGAACGCACTCGCGCAGTGTCTCGGGCCTGTCCCGGCTGATCTTCCGGTTGACCGCCGCCATTTCGCGCAGGTTCTGCTTCAGGCATACGTTGTTCTCCTGCCCGGACAAGGTTTCCAACTCCCCGGCAACGCGCTCCAGAAATGTGATGATCGCCTCGACCACCGCGATTTCGCTCTCATAAAACTCCTGGTGTTCCGGCCCGCTGTTGATTTGCTGATAATGATGCAGTTTCTGCAGGATTCCGCCCCAGCCAAGGTCAAAGCCGATCCGCAGGTCCGGCGTGAAGTGCCCATCGCTGCCAATTCCGCAGATAATGTTGTATTCACTGAAAGCCCGTTTCAGCTCGGTATAGGGATAATCCGGATTCCAGATCTCACCTTTCTGACGGGTGATAAAAAAGAAGCCGCGACCGACAAAAGCATCCAACGGATCGCAATACAACGGTGAACCTTCAGCAGACGTGTGTAATTTTCTGTCCAGCCCCGGTAGCCGTAAAACGAGCCGTTTTCATGGGTCGGCGTGAATTCAAAACGAAAATCCGCCGGTTGAACCACCCGGCCATAATCATCCTCATCCAACCCGCCTTCCAGCGCGATTTTGTCCTCGGTCTGGCGTTGCTTGCGCAGTTTTAACAGTTTGATGCGTTTGTCATAGGAAAACGGCTCATCCGCCGGGAATTCGTTTAGAAATTGAATCTTTGCCATCGTTTTCTCCTTTCTTTTGTATGCTCAGGCAACCCTGACTTCGAAACCCCTGGCGTCCGCAATTTCAGCCAGTGCCCGCAGGCGGCTCTCCGGCAGCGGGCGCGCCTGGGCGAATTCATTCACTTTGTCGAGACTTTGATATTTGCCATCTCCCAACGGGTTGAAGTTGAGCAGTTCGTAGTACAGCAGATTCTTCAGCGACTGGACAAAATCCGCAATCGCCGTGATGTTCTCATCCGAATCCGTCACGCCCGGCACCAGCGGGGTCCGCAGAATATAGGGCTTGCCGCTCGCGTCCAGCCGGCGAATATTGTCCAGAATCAACGCGCTGCCGGTTCCGGTCCATTTCCGGTGCTGTTCATCGTCAAAAATCTTCAGATCGCACATCATCAGATCCACCGCGTCCAGCACTTCCTGGATGACGCTGAAAGGGAACGCAATGTTGCTCTCCAGCGCGACCGGGATGCCCTCCTGACGGCAGGCCGCCGCCAGCGCCAGTACGAAATCCTTCTGGAACAGCGCTTCCC
>CALCQT010000150.1 GCA_937894825.1 uncultured Anaerolineaceae bacterium | reverse complement strand
AAACTCTCTTCTTGGCTGGTGCGGATTGGACTGGATCTTCTCGACAGAAACCATCAGAGAATCCTCTTTTGAAGCGGAAGAGGATGTCGACGGGAGCAAAGCTTCCAACCCTCGGCCCAAACCGGCTCTTTTTTGTGCACTCATCTTTTTTTATGTTCCTCCTGCGGTATCCTTATCGCTGTTTTTCGTCTTGCCGTAAGATTTCTTTTGCCAATGCATCATAGGCTTTGCTGGCATTACTCTCTTTTGAATAGAAGTTAATGGGCTGACCATATGACGGAGCTTCCGCAAGCCGGATACTTCTTGGAATAATACTTTCGAATACCTTGTCTGGGAAAAAACGCCGTACTTCATTCACGACGTCCATAGCCAGGCGTGTCCGGCCGTCATACATTGTCAGCACAACGCCACGGACATTAACAGACGGGAATGATTTTTTAACCTGGTTGATTGTGGCGGTCAATTGCCCCAATCCCTCAAGCGCCAGATATTCACATTGGACCGGGATAATCACACCGTTCTTTGCCGCCACCAAAGCGTTGACAGTCAGCAGGCTTAATGAAGGGGGACAATCGATCAGAATATAATCATACGAGGCGGAGATTTTGCTGATGGCAATGGAAAGGAGGCTTTCACGCTTATCAAAATCAATTAATTCGATTTCGGCTCCTGAAAGAGCCGGCGATGAAGGCAAAATGGAAATATTAAACTCATCATTATGAAGAATGTTCGGATTAATGGATGCGGCGCCGATCAAAACCTCATAAATTCCATTTTTTACTTCATTTTTATTTAAGCCTATTGACGACGTCGCGTTTGCCTGCGGGTCCATGTCAATGACCAGAACGTTCTGTCCATGGGCCGCCAGTGCCGCTCCTAAATTAATCGCGGTGGTTGTTTTTCCAACACCGCCTTTTTGATTGATCATTGTATAAATTTTCACGGTCGATTCTATCCCTCTAGAACAAAAGAATCATGATTCACGACTTTTTTCAGGTTTATAAACTTTTTGCTGCGGACTCCCACAATAAGGGCACAAATTCCATTGAAGCTCAAGCGTTTTTCCGCAGGAGACACACATTTTCTTGATTCGTGTATGGCAGGCAGGGCATGCCACCCAATCGGCCTCGATCGGCCTTCCGCATCCGGGGCATTTCAAACGCAGCCCGATGTCCTGCAATAACGCCTCTTCCTCCAGCGCCGCCTGATATTTATGCTCGATGGTCTGAGCCGGTCTGACGATCAAATAGATCACAATACCAAAAATCGGCAGGACGATCACCAATAACACAGACATAACGCCCATCAATGGGTCGCGGGTACGGGAGCGGATATCCCGAATTACCCAGAACACGATGCTTAACCATAATGCGGCAATAAATGCAACACCGAGCGATGTCAAAATCAGGACAACATTATTTAATATCTGCGGGTCAATATCCATAGTATTTCCTGAATCAAAAAAATTATAGCATAAGTTGACTTGAAAAAAGCGGCATGGAAATTTGGACCGCGCAACAGGAACATTACAAAGTGGATCCCAAGGTTTTCCGGCGTCAAGGAGCGATGAAATAACCGAGTTGGCCGGGTTGTCCGGGCAGCAAGTAAAGTAAAATAGAGATGAGCGGAATTTAAGAATATGATTTTGTAAACTGCGGTGCAATTGGTACCCTGGCGGGTTTTTGAGAACGCTGTATCCGATGACGGACGGATGAATTGATTTCAGCAGGAAGGATGCTTTTGAATTCTTGAAACGGATCATGGCGAAACAATGGTTTTATTTTTGGCTGGTGACAGGTCTGGAAGGATTGTTTGCCTGCGGGTTGATGCTTGCGCTTCCGTCGGATCAGGGGAAGGCGTTCCTGTTAGGTTTGTCTGTGACCAGGTTTCTTCTGTTTTGTATCTTGCTGGCTGTCGCTGTGGGGTGTTTTATATATGCCAGGAGAATTCATCTTCGATCGGCACCGGATGCCACGCGGATCGCTGCGGAAATCCCGCCTGGAATTGGTTGGGTTGCCTTATGGTTGTTTTATTTGCTGAGCATCGCGCTGGCAATTTATGTCTCTCCGTTGCGAGCGTATGCGCTGGTTTGGTCCTTGTTTCAACGGCTCGCTCCGTTGATCCTGTGGATGGCGCTTTTTTCACTTCAATCATTTATTCTGCTATTTCTGAGATATAAGACCCGGCGCGGTCTTTCTGCTCCTTGCACGAAACAAAAGAAGGCGATTTTCCTCGCGGTTGCCGTTTTTCTGCTTTCCGTGAGCGGCATTCTCCTTTCGCTCAAGACCGGGCTGGGGCTTGAAATCATTTCTGGAACATTTTACCGTCAGGGCGTGTCGTTATTGGAAGGACAGTTCATCCTGCCATTGTTGATCGTTTTTCCGATCATGATCACCATGGCAGCACTCCAAAAAAGATTGTCGGTTTCAGCGGAACAAAAGCGTGACTGGCGAGAAAAGACACGCCTGCTTATTCCCGGTCTGATCTGGCTTGTGACTGCCATTTTTTGGATTCAAACTCCTTTTGAAGGCAGAAGTTATTTTGTGCCAGCGCTGCGCGCGCCGAATTTTAATTTTTACCCATCTTCTGATGCGGAGAGTTATGACATGCTGGCTCAGAGCATTTTGGTGGGGAATGGGTTCCGAAACGGTATGACCGTCGTCAGGCCACTTTACGTCGCTTTTCTGGCCTTGCTGCATCTCCTGGCGGGGAATGATTACCTCCTGCTGACGAATTTGCAGATCATCGTGTTGGCTGCGCTTCCGGCTGTTTTGTATCTGATTGGGCGTGAGATCGGGCATCCTATGGCCGGTTTTATTGCGGCGGTTTGGATGCTCCTGCGAGAAGCGGAATCGATCCGCCTGACCCCGTTGATTCAGGTCTCAAATTCCCGGCTGCTGATGTCGGATCTGCCGATGACGCTGATTGTCTGCCTGATCGTTCTTTTTGCAACTCGTTGGGTTCGTGATTCTGGAAACCCAAACATCATTGCATTGAC
>CALCQT010000149.1 GCA_937894825.1 uncultured Anaerolineaceae bacterium | reverse complement strand
AAGCGTGCGAAATTGTATCGACGGATGAATCACTGAGCTGTGAGATTACGAACACGAATAATGAAACGGTGGACATCCCGGTGACGAAGGCGTGGGTGGGGACTCCCGCGGACGGAACGGTGGTGACGTTCACGCTGACGAACGACAAAGGTCTGACGATCGATCCGGATACGCTGACCCTGACCTATCCTGTTTTGAGCGGGAGCTTCGACGACCTGCCGAAGTATGTGGTGAATGCGGCGAGCGGAGCGCTGGAAGCGGTGACATACACGGTGACGGAGACAGGTGTGCCGACGGGGTATGAGGCATCCGAAGCGTGCGAAATTGTATCGACGGATGAATCACTGAGCTGTGAGATTACGAACACCAAACAGGGCTCTATCGTTATCGAAAAGCAGACCCTGCCGGATGAGTCATCACTGCCGGAAGATCAAAGAACCAAATTTACCTTCTCCGGAGATGGAATAACCGGGGCCAATAACACACTCACCGACGGCGGGAAGATCGTACTTTCAAATCTTACCCCCGGAACTTATCAAATCCAGGAACTGGTAACCGCAGAAGATTGGGTCCTGACCGGTATCACCTGCTCAGACACAGTGGAAACCCCTGAAAATCCGATGCCCAGCGAGCCGGACCTTGAGGATCGCTCGGTTATGGTGAACCTGGACCCGGACGAAACCGTGACCTGTGTTTTCACCAACCTGAAACAGGTCGATATCAGCGCCAAAAAAGTATGGTTGGACGGGCTGGAGGACACAGCAACACGGGCCACGGTCAATCTGCAACTGATGCGAAGACCCGCCGGCAGCACGGTCGCCCCAATTGCGGACGGGGCACCGGTCGCAGTCGACGCCGCCAGTTCATTTGGTCCATGGACCCATGTCTGGGAGAACCTGCCGGCCGCGGGTGATGATGGCGTCGCCTATGAATACACAGTTGATGAAAACCCGGTGCCGGACGGCTATGTTAAACTGATCAGTGAAGACGGCCTGACCGTCTATAATCTGAAGAAAGTCGGGCTGACGATCCAAAAAATCGCCACCCCGAAGACGGAAGCACCTTTCAAATTCGAGTTGAATCTGCTGAATGCTTTCCAGGAACCGGCACCTGAACCTGAGCCCGCACTGATGCAGGCACAGGAAGCGGAAAATGGACCGCAGGCGACGAAATGGCCACAGGAATTCGAGCTGGACGATGACGGCAAGGAAGGGACGGATCCGGGCAACAAGCTGGACAGCCTGAAAGCTTTCCCCGAAATCGAACCCGGAACCTACCGCATAACAGAGAAGGATATTCCGGCAGGCTGGGAATTGGCGGATCTGTCCTGTTATCAGATCGTCGGTGAAGAAACCAAACCGCTGGAAATTGAGAAGGGCGAAAACTACGCCGATGTACCGGTCGAACCGGGACAGGCGGTGCGCTGTGTGTTCCGGAACAGCACGAACACGTTGGGCGCCATTGTCACCGACAAAGTGACCTGGCCGGCGAAGCTCAATCTTGCTTCCCCATTCAATTTCGTGACAACCGGGGACGGCTATGTCTCATTTGAACTGACAGACGAGGACGAGCCGAACCGTCAGCCGCTGCTCCCAGGCGCTTACAGCGTGACGGAAGACGAAGCGGCTGCGGTGTTGAACGGCTCCTATTTGCTGTACGCGGTCTGTGAGAGCAATATCCCGGACAAGGAGCAGGCTCCCGGCGCGATCGCGCTTGAAAATGGTGAAATGGTGACCTGTACCTTCCATAACACAGTGCCGGGGTCCATCGGAATCCTGAAGTCCGTTGTCAACCCGTACGATGAATTCGGTGAATTCGAATTCCTCAGTTCGCTGCGCGGCCTGAACGCGAAGAAGCTGAAGCCCGGCCAGTTGAATGTGGTCCAGGTGGACGCAACCGACCATGGCAGACTGGCGCCGGATACCCAATCCTGGGTTGTCTCAGAGATTGTTCCGGGCGGCTGGAAACTGGCGGATATTCAGTGCCGGGAGATTGTGCCGGAATGGAAAGAGCGGACGACCTACAAAGTGGATATCAAAGAAGAGCGGGTGCTGATCCAGCCGCATCTGACCGAAGGCGAGATGTACCAGGGCGTGACGCTGTGCGAATTTGTCAACTCCCGCGCGGATTGGAATCCGCCGGAAGACGACGAGCATTATGATCCGCCGGTACCCGGCAAGGAAATTCCGCGCACCGGCTTCTCGGTCGGGCGGGTGACGGCGCTGCCGGAACAGACGGCTGCGAAGCTGTATGCCAGCACCGGACTGACGCTGCGCATTCCGGCCATGCAGTTGGAAGTGCCGATTGTGGGTGTGCCGGAAAGCGAGACCGGCTGGGATTTGACCTGGCTGGATGACCAGGCTGGTTGGCTGGCCGGATCGGCTTTCCCGACCTGGCAGGGGAACACGGTGTTGACGGCACATGTCTGGGACGCTTCGGATCAGCCGGGCCCGTTCGCGGCGCTGAAGTCGCTGCGCTATGGCGATACCTTTACGATTACGGCATATGGTTCTATGTACACCTACGAGATTCGCAGCAATGATATTATCGGTGCGAAAGACCTGAAGAAATTGCTCAAACATGAGAATCAGGATTGGGTGACGCTGGTGACCTGCGAGGATTACAACCCGCAGCAGGATAAGTATACCTTCCGGCGTATGGTGCGCGCTGTGCTGATTGGCAAGGAATAAAGTATGAGGATGGGATATTTTGCGCTGTGCGCAAAATATCCCATCGGATGAGAATATACATGTTCAAAAAAAATAATAGTCCGCACCACAAGCCCATGTCCATGCCGTGTTTGCTGGAGAAAAAATGTCCATTGCCGCGGATGGAGAAACACTCGCAGGGAAACTTCCTCGTAAGCAACAGAAATAGGTAGAAGCTTGGGTTGCTCTGCGCGAAGATGAGATTAATGCGGCTTGGATTGCTCTTAACGAAAATAATGAGATAATAAAAATCAGGGGCTTGGAGAGATAGAATGAACAGCTACTATCCGATCGAAGTCAAACCGCTTCCGCGGTATCGGCTTCTTATCACTTTTGACAATAATGAACGGCGAATATTTGACGTCTCGCCGTATTTGAGTGATAGCTTTTTTGCGCCGCTTGGAAATCCGGCGATTTTTCAGTCTGTGAAAATCAATCCATTGACTGTTGAGTGGGCGGGTGGGATTGATATATGTCCGGACGAATTATATACCAATAGTAAACCAGCGGACTAAAATGGAATTTTCAATTAAAAGGATCCCATTTGAAATCTCAATGGATGTTCCCAATGCCGAGACGCTGGCGGCCATGCAGGAAGTAGAAGAAATGAAAAAGAATCCTTCATTGGGTAAAGCATATACTGATGTTGACCAAATGATGACGGAGCTGCTTAGCGATGAGGGAACCTCTGAATACTTTTTTTGAATAATGTATTGAGAGACTTAAAAAATGCCAGTGCGGTAAGCATACACGGTGATGAAATGATAAAACAGGCGCGTATGGTTAGCGTCTGTTTTTGTTTAAAATATTAATGGTGCGTTCTCCATTGAATACCGATTTGTGTCGCGAATGCTGCGCGATGCACGGAGCGGACAGGCGCTCTAAGGGCAACCGCGACCCCGACAGGGTGCTTCGCGAGGGTTGCCCCTACGGGGGCAGATTTTTTATTGTCCACATTATTTGATTGGTGGTCAACTCTATGGTCAAATTTGATATTTTGTCGGGTACGCGCGGCACGGTATAAAATAATGCTATAATCGTCATCCGGGAATCCCGGCGAAAAAGCGGATTTCCGGTGAAAAATAAACTTGGAGGAAGCGGAATGGAAAATCAGGGAATTCGCCCCGTAAATATTGAACAGGAGATGCAGCAGTCCTATCTTGATTACGCCATGAGCGTCATCATCTCGCGGGCCCTGCCGGATGCGCGGGACGGCCTCAAGCCGGTTCAGCGCAGAATTCTCTACGCCATGTATGACATGGGTATCCGTCCTGATTCCGGCTTCAAAAAATCAGCCCGTATCGTGGGTGAAGTGCTGGGGAAATATCATCCGCACGGCGACAGCGCGGTCTATGACGCCATGGCGCGGCTGGCGCAGGATTTCTCCATTCGCTATCCGCTGGTGGAAGGCCAGGGCAACTTCGGCAGCATTGACGGCGATCCTCCGGCCGCCATGCGGTACACCGAAGCCAAACTGGATAAATTCTCCATGGAACTGCTCGATCATATCGATCAGGACACGGTCGACTTCATGCGCAATTTTGACGATACGCTGGATGAACCGGTCGTGCTGCCCTCTATTGTGCCGAACCTGCTGGTCAACGGCGCCAGCGGCATCGCGGTCGGTATGGCGACCAACATCCCGCCGCATAACCTGGCCGAAATTGTTGACGCGCTGATCTATATCCTGCACACTTGGGAGCAGTTCGACGACATCACGGTTGAGGACCTGATGCGCTATGTGAAAGGCCCCGATTTCCCGACCGGCGGCATCGTCGTTTTGGAAGACGCGCGCAATGAGCTGGTGGCCGCCTACGCCACCGGACGCGGACGGCTGACGGTGCGCGGACGGGTCCATTTGGAAGAGATGGGGCGCGGGCGCAACCGGCTGATTATCACCGAGATTCCTTATCAGGTCAACAAGAACGGACTGATCGAGCGGATCGCACAATTGGTGCGGGACGGGGTTATCGAGGGGATTACCGATTTGCGCGATGAGTCTGACCGGCAGGGCATGCGGATCGTGATCGAGCTCTCCAAAGCCGGCGACGCGGAAGATGTGCTGCGCAAACTATACAAACATACCCCGCTGCAAACGACTTTTGGGATCATTTTGCTGGCATTGGTGGACGGCAGCCCGCGGGTTTTGAACCTGAAGCAGGCGCTGCGGGTCTATATTGATCATCAGTTGGAAGTGATCCGGCGGCAGACGCAGTTTGAGCTGGACAAGGCTGAGCGGCGGGCGCATATCATTCAGGGTTTGCTGGTGGCGATCCGCAATTTGGACGAGATCATTGCGATCATCCGCAATGCCGAAGATGAGAAAGAGGCCCGGGACACAATGACGGCGCGCTTCGGTCTGGATGCGGAACAGGCCCAGGCGATTCTTGATATGCCGCTCAAACGGCTGACGCGTCTGGAATCCTCCAAACTGGAACGTGAGTTCGAGTCGCTGCAGGCGGCGATTGCTGAGATGAAGGACCTGCTGGCGACGCCGGCAAAGATGCGGGCGCGTTTGGTGGATGAACTGATGGACCTGAAAAAACGCTATACCGATCCGCGCCGGACGCAGATCGCGCTGCTGGGCGAAGGCGTCTCCTCAAAAGAGGTGCTGACCGCCAACGCGCTGGTGGCGGCGGACGCTGTGCTGGTCGGGCTGACGGCGGAAGGCAAGGTCGGGCGCTGTGATCCGGCGCTGGCGCTTGAGAAAGGTTTTGCTGTTCCGCGCTGGCTGATCGCCGGGGATACACAGCAGACGGTTTATTTTGTGACCGAGTCCGGTAACGCGTTTGGTATTTATGTGGAGACACTGCCGAAAGTGGAAACCTTTGCCGACGGGATTGATTTCGCGGCGCTTTCGGGCTGGGGGAGTGAAGAAAAAATCGCGGCGGTTTTTGCGCTTTCACCGGAGGATAAGAACAGTGAAACGGCCGGCGTGATCACAGTAACGGAGAACGCGCTGGTGAAGAAGACGCTGGCGGCGGAGCTGCCTTTTGCCTCTTCTCAGGGCTTCGCGTTGTGCAAAGTGAACGCGGGCGATCGCCTGCTGACGGTGTTGGTCAGTCCGGATGACCGTTATGAACTGATGTTGACCTCGAAGAAAGGGATGGCGATCCGCTTTGATCAGCAGGATCTGCGGGCCATGGGTTTGCTGGCGGCCGGGGTGAACGGGATGAAGCTGAAAGCGGATGATTCTCTGACAGCGGCGCTGATGGTGACGGAAGGAGACACGGTGTGTTTTGTGTCTTCGGGCTGGGGGATGGGAATGATTCCGGTTGCGGAGTT
>CALCQT010000148.1 GCA_937894825.1 uncultured Anaerolineaceae bacterium | reverse complement strand
GCGCATATTTTTGAACTCGTGCTAATTATAAAGGAAAACGCGAAAGCAGATATTTACGCTGGATAGCTCGGAAATTCGTTACGGAAAATTCCAACCGCACCCGGCACGAGACCACGCTCCGGAATAACCGTATGTATAATGGAATCAGACCAAAGGAAATTGGACATACTGCTTATGAACCATAAAATTCTAATTATCGACGACGACCAGGCGCTATGCCGGCTTTTGAAAAAATGCCTGGAAAGCGAGGGCGTCGCCGCGGACCTGGCCTATAACGGGAACGACGGTCTGCTGCAGGCGCTGCAGGAACCCTACCAGTTGATCGTGTTAGACATCATGCTGCCTCAGATGGACGGATTTCTGGTGTTGGAAGCGCTCCGCCGCGAAAGCGCGGCGCCGGTTTTGATGCTGACGGCAAAAAACAATAAGCAGGATAAAGTAGCCGGGTTGTTAGGTGGAGCGGACGATTACCTGACCAAACCGTTTGACATGGATGAATTCATCGCCCGGGTCTTCTCACTGATCCGCCGCTACACCACGCTGAACGCGGCCGCCAATGAATCTGATTCTCCGCTCTCCTTTGCCGGCATCACAATTGACATCGATACGCGCACCGTGACCGTGGGCAAGGAATCCGTCTCGCTGCTGGTGAAAGAATTTGACATCCTGTACTGTCTGGCGCAGAACGCTGGAAAGATCCTGACAAAAAAGCAGCTCTACGAGGCGGTCTGGCAGGAATCCTATGCGTATGACGACAGCAACATCATGGCGCATATCAGCCGGCTGCGGAAGAAAATTGAACCTGATCCGAATCACCCGACCTTCATTCAAACGGTGAAAGGCGTCGGCTATCGCTTCCGCGGCGGAGAGGCCGGCTGAAAATGAAATCAGCTTTCATGAGCACAACCGGCAGCACCTCCGGCAATATGCCGCTGATCGCAATGACGCTTCTAGCCGGGGTCATACTCCTCTGCGCAATGTTCTTGTTTCGCCGTTACCGCCGGATAAAAGCCAAACTCAAAACGCTTTCAGAGACACTGGACGACATCGCCGCGGGGAACAGCAACCGGCGGCTGCTGGCGCATCCGGATGAGGAAATTGCCGAACTGAGCTACAAAATCAATGACATTATGCAGAATTATCGCGATCAGATCATCACATTTAAAAAAAATGAAGAAGCCAACCGGCAATTGATGACCAGTCTTTCCCATGACGTGCGCACGCCGTTAACGACGTTGATCGGCTACCTGGACACGGCGCAAAAAGGGATCGTCAGTGGTTCGGAGCGGGAATCCTATATCGAAACCGCACGGGAGCGGGCGTATACAATGAAAGATACCGTCGATATGCTTTTCGAATGGTTCAAGCTGAATTCCGGTGAAGAGACCTTTCAGTTGCAGCCGCTGGATCTGGCTGAAAGCTGCCGGGACATCCTGAAAGACTGGATCCCCATCTTTGAAACGCAGCCGCTTGTTTATGATATTGAAATTCCAGAAGCGCCGGTGCCGGTGACCATGGATGCCGATGCCTTGCGGCGCGTCCTGAACAACCTGATCCAAAACACCCTCCGTCACGGTCAAGCCACCCGTATCGAAATCCGGGTGGAATCCGATGAAGGGTTTGCCGAACTCAGTGTAACGGACAACGGGGACGGCATCGCTCCGCAGGACCTGCCGCATATTTTCGAACGGCTTTATTAAGGCGACAAGGCGCGTTCAGAACAGGGCAGCGGGCTGGGGCTCTCCATTGTCCAGCAGCTCACACAGAAAATGGGCGGCGTGATTTCCGTCCAGAGTAAGCCCTCCGTCCGAACAGAATTCCGAGTACGTTTTCCGCTAAACACGCAATAATCCAAAAGCAATTCAAGTTTGCCATCCAAAATCCAAGGTTAATCCAAGTTTGCCGCAAGGTTTATACAAGGTTGGGCTGCTACAATCCGGATTGAAGCATTAAGAAAGGACGATTGATGGAAAATAGAATCGAACCCTCCGAAGCGCATTTGTTTGAGAATACTTTAGAGGACTTTTTCAAAAAAGCGACAGGGCTAGGGAATTGCTTAATATGATTGAGTGTGAATTTCAAAAGCTGAAACGAAAAAGGTTTATCCAGTTCACCATAGTAGCTGCAACCCTCTTTCCCATTCCGCTTACCGCTGTAATGTTAAAAGATAAACTGCCGTTCAAAAATTTATTCCGCAGTATGTTCTTTTTCGGTGATTTACTGTTCTTGCCTTGCGTTTTAGGTATTCTTGCTTCCATGCTGTTTTTTATGGAGCGAGATAATGATACGCTGAAAAATCTACTGACAATCCCCATTTCAAGAACCGGAATCTTACTTGTCAAACTGCTTGTGTTACTTATTCTGTCAGTAATTTATTCTGTGGCGGGACTTGGGGCAACCTTAGTTGGTGGAATTTTGGTTAAGGGTGTTGAACAAGTTCCACAATATCTGCTATGCAGTATTTTTGCGGGCGTTCTAGTTTTCCTTGCGACGCTTCCCGCTATTGCGATTGTTATCATCTGCAACAAAAACTATATATTTTCGATCCTGCTTTCATTTGTTTATGCAATAATCGGTTTTCTGATTGCTAATTCAATGGCTTCCGAGGTTGGAACTCCGGGCATTTTTATATCAGCTTTTCCGATTCCACTTGTATTCAGATGGTATATAGGGTTCTTTTCTTTGGGAGAGCAGTTTTCTTACCTTCTTCCTTACGAGCTTTCCACACTGCCTGTTTTTGCCATACTGGTTGTAATAGGGATTATTTGCTCCATCATAGCTGTCATTTTCTACAAGCATGAAGAAGGGTAAGGAGAGGTGGATAAACAATGTTGAATATCGTGAAATGTGAGTTTGAGAAGCTCAAGCGATATAGTATCCTGTGGACTGGCGTTGTTGGTGTTTTAGTTTCCGTTGTATACGCAGTATTACAAATACAAACTGGAATAGGAAAAGAAACGGAAGGAATGGGTTTTGAGGTTTTCAATCAGGTAGTAATATGGAATAACTTTAGCTTAGTATTTCCTTCTATTATCATGCTGCTCGGGGGTTTTTTGATTAACCGCGAATATACGGACAATACATTAAAAGCTGTATTAACGGCTTCTGTATCTTTCCGAAAGTTACTGTTCAGCAAATTAATTACAACCGGTATTTTGACGGTATTATTTGCGATTTTCAGCTTTCTTTGCACTTTTATAGCAGCGGTTTTGGTTTTACATTTCAATGACATTACGCTGGTATTGATTGAAACATCTTTTATTCAAATATGTGGGAATGCTTTTTCCAATTTTTTAGCTGTCGCTCCCTTGATTGCATGGTTTTCCAGGAAACAAAATGGATTTTGGGCAGGTGTTGGGATCGCATTTGTCTATGGCATCTGCGGTACTTTTGCGGCAGGAAGATATCTGGCTGATTTTTATCCAATTACGGCAGGTTTTGGCATCATCGGATATGGGGGTAATGAGGGAGCGGAAGTTTTCCATCCTATCATTGGATGCGCTGTGTTAGCGCTAATGGTAGTGCTTACCATCGTAATTGTTTTCTTTGCACCGCCTTATGATGAAGCGATGGCGACGCCATCCGGAAGAAACAATAAGAAAGGACGATTAATTAATGAACGAAATCATCATTGAGACCAACCATCTGACCAAGGTTTACGGCACGCAAAAAAGCGTCGCGGACCTCAGCATCCACGTTCGAAAGGGACGCATCTATGGCCTGCTGGGACGAAACGGCGCGGGGAAGACCACGACCATGCGCATGATCCTGAATCTGACAACGCCGACCGCTGGTGAGGTGAAAATCTTCGGGGAGGACGTGAGGAAAAACGGCAAACGCATCCTGCCGCGCATCGGCAGCCTGATCGAATCACCCGGCTTTTATCCTAACCTGACCGGAACTGAGAATCTGCGCATCTTCGCTCGGCTGCGCGGCGTCCCCAACCGGCAGGCGGTCGAGAACGCGCTGGGAGTCGTCGGCTTGCCTTATCAGGATAAAAAACTGTTCGCCGAATATTCGATGGGCATGAAACAGCGGCTGGCGATCGCCAATGCCATCATGCATGACCCAGAGGTGCTGATACTGGATGAACCGGTCAACGGGCTCGATCCGATCGGAATCGCCGAAGTGCGCGACTTCATCAAGCGCCTCAGCACAGAACAGGGCAAAACCGTGCTGCTCTCCAGCCATATCCTGTCGGAGATATCCATGCTGGCGGACGATATCGGCATTATTGACCAGGGCGTTTTGCTGGAGGAAGAAAGTCTGGCCGAGCTGGACAGAAAAAACAGCCGCTACATCCATTTGGCCGTGTCCGATACCGCTCAGACCGCCCGCTTGATCGAGCAAAGCCTGGGAACGACCAACTTCCATATTGAGGATGATCATACTTTAAGGCTGTATGACCTCGATATCGCCACCAATGCGCTCGTCCGCCTGCTGGTGGAAAACGGCATTGAGGTGTTTGAAGTCCATACGCAAAATAACACGCTGGAGGATTATTTCAAACGGATCACGGGAGGAGAAGGCATTGCTTAACCTGATTCTTTGTGAATTTGCCAAAATCAAACGTCAGAAATTCATCCTTTTTTCGATTCTGGCGGCCTGCCTCTTCCCGATTCCCATGACCGTCTTGGCAGGCAAAGACAGGATGGATTTCACTGGTCTGTTCAACCTGGCTCTTTTCTTCGGTGATTTTCTGCTTCTGCCATGCGTGCTGAGCATTGTGACATGCATTCTTTTCTTTATGGAGCGTGAAAATGGGTCGCTGAAGAACCTGCTGCCAATCCCCGTCAGCCGGACCGAAATGGCTTTTGCCAAACTGGCTGTGATCCTGGTCATTTCAATCATCTATTCGGTTGCGGGACTGGGCGCGACCATGATCGGCGGTGTGATCATCGGGAGTATTTACTGGCATCAGATCCCCGCCAAACTGGGTTTGAGCGTTGTGATGGGGCTGCTGGCTTTTCTGTCCACATTGCCGGTGCTGATCGCAATCATCCGCTTGAATAAGAGTGCGATCTTTTCAATTTTATTGGCAGCCGTTTATACCCTGGTTAATTTTTCAATCGCCTACATGATGGGGAATTTGCCGCCGGATCACATTCTGCTGTCAGCCCTTCCTGAACCGATCGTGATGCGCTGGTGGGCAGGGTTCGGCGTGGAAAGGACGCCGGAAAATTTTGAAATGATCCGCCCTTACCTGATCTCCGGCGCCGTCTGCCTGCGTTACTTCCTGCTGCTGACAGCCATCTGTATTCCATTCATCATTTGGGCATCCCGGCCACAGGAGGACTGAGAAAAATGATCGATATCATTCTGACAGAATTTGAAAAAATCAAACGGTACGAGCTGTTGTGGATCGGTTACGCGGCCATGCTGCTTTCGGGGCTGTTCTCGGTATTCCAAATAACCGCCGGCAACGATCCGGGAAAACCGCTTTATCAGAATTTAGTGAACAGTGTGATTTGGAATAATTACAGTATGTTTCTGCCCTTTGTGATCACGCTGGTCGGCGGCAGCCTGATCAGTCGGGAGTATACCGATCAGACGCTGAAAACCATCCTGCCCATCCCGATCTCTTTCCGCAAATTGCTGGCGGGAAAGCTGATCGCGCTGGGGCTCATCAGCGCCCTGGCCGGCGTGTTCAGCTTTTTATGCACAACTATTCTGTGGCTGATCTTTTTTCAGGAAGGCGTCGCATTCCCAGAGTTGCTGAGGGCGCTGCTGCAAATCGGCGGGATGAGCATCTGTATTTTTATCGCGGTGCTGCCGATCATCCTGCTGTTCAGCCGGAAACCAAACGCATTTTACGCCGGCGCAGGGCTCGCCTTCGTCTATGGGTTCTGCGGGATTTTTGTCGCGGGACGGAATTTATCCGATTTTTATCCGGTTACTGCCGGGCTGGGCATCATCGGTTTCAGCGGCGACACGGGCAGTAAAGTTATCTCATATAGCCCATTGGTGGGAGGGTTCGTCCTGGCTAGTGTGATG
>CALCQT010000147.1 GCA_937894825.1 uncultured Anaerolineaceae bacterium | reverse complement strand
GATTCCTCGCTTCGCAGCACAGAAATCTCCCGCGGGACAATTGAAAGTGAAAGCAACCGGCGGGCAAACTATCTTTCGGCACAGGGCTGCCATCCCGGTGATCATGTATTCATCTTTCTGCAATTTTCAGCGGAAATCTGGTATTTTTTTCTTGGGGCATTGAAATGCGGCGCGGTCCCTTGTGTCCTTTTCCCGAATTTTGGCGCTGACGCGCTGACTGCCCGGCTGAAAATCGGCAAAGCGGATTTTCTGGTGATTGATCAGTCCGGACTGAAATTCCATTCGCTGCTGCGAACAATTCCGACACTCAAAAAGATACTGGTGTGCGGGGAGCTGCCTGTTCCGCTCACGGTTGAGGAAAAAACCGTCGTGTTTGGCGAAGCGGAGCGGGAACGGGCTTCGGACGATTTTAGTGCGATTTCGGTACAGCCGCATGATCCGGCTTTCATGGTGTTTACCTCCGGCTCTACCGGGTTCCCCAAAGCGGTCCTTCATTCGCACCGCATCGCGGACGCGATTGTGCGCAGTATGCGGGATGTGCTGCAGGTGACCGCGGCAGACCGCTATTGGTGTACGGCGCACCCGGCCTGGATCACGGGGACGGTTTATGGTGTGCTGGGCCCGCTGTTGTGCGGTATTGCGTCGGTCCAGTATGCGGGAATTTACCATGCTAAACGTTGGATGCCGATTCTGCAGGACCAGAAAGTGTCTGTCTGGTATACTGCGCCGACCGCATTGCGTTCGCTGATGGCTGAACCAGCCGATTTTTTTACTGGATTTGACTTCGGCGCGCTGCGTACGATTTTCAGTATTGGTGAACCGCTGAACCCGGCCGTGTTTGACTGGGGAAAAGAAGCATTCGGACGGGAGATTCATGATACCTGGTTCCAGACGGAAGCCGGTACCATTCGAATTGCGAATTTGTCGGGGATGAAAATTCGCCCCGGATTTATGGGGAAAGCGGTGGATGACGCGCAGGTGGTCATTCTGAATAAGCGTAATCAGGAAGCCGCTCCGATGGAGATCGGGCGCCTGTGCCTGAAGGAAGGCTGGGATTCCTGCTTCATGGATTATTTTGGGCAGCGTGCCGCCTTTGCAGAAAAATTCCAGTCCGGATTTTATGAGAGCGGTGATCTTGCCAGCTGCGACGCGGACGGCTATATCCGCTTTGTCGGACGGGATGACGACGTCATTAATACCTCCGGTCATCTGGTCGGTCCGTTCGAGGTGGAGAGTGTTTTGCTGGAGCAACCGGAAATCGCGGATGTGGCCGTTACCGCGGCGCCGGATGACCTGCTCTATGAAAAGGTCGCCGCGTTTGTGGTCTTACGGGAGGGTGTTGAAATGGATTCGAAGCTGGAGAGCCGGCTGCGGGTGGCAGTGACGACCCGGTTGTCGCCTTATGCCACCCCGAAGCTGTTTATCCTGTTGTCTGAAATCCCGCGCAATAACGCCGGCAAGATTTTGCGCAAGGAATTGCGGAAGTTATTGAATTCAGGGGAATAAATGCAGGGTCAAGTGTAGAATTTTTTCTATAGCGAAAGATAATGTCATCTCGACTCTCGAAGACACCCTTGGGTATCAACGGGACGTGTTAGCGTCCCGTTGATACCCAAGGGCGTCTTCGAGGTGGAGAGACCCTCAGAATCCACTATGGATCTGATATTCTTCAGAGGAAGATTATATGCAAATAAGTGAGAAGTTTTCACAATACATTCCTCTGGAAAAACCCAGACCCGCGATTATAGTTGAGGGTCTCTCCACCCCGACGGGACGCCAAGGGCGCCCCTTTCGGGAGTCGAGATGACATGTGTTTCAGTGAATTTTTGACATCCGATCATATTCTGATCGAAATAAAAAAAGAGGCAGGTCCACAATAGGCCTGCCTCTTTCATTTTCAAATCGTTACGGAAATTTGCCGCTTCAGCGCTTGGAGTAATCGCCTCGTCCACGGTCACCCCGGTCGCCGCCCCGGCTGCCGCCACGGTCACCACCGCCACGGTCACCACCACTGCGACTGCCGCCGCGATCACCACCGCCTCGGCTGCCACCCCGGTCGCCGCCGCCGCGATTACCACCGCGATCGCCGCCTCGGCTGCCACCCCGATCGCCGCCGCCACGGTTGCCGCTCGGCTTCTTCGAATCGGCCGCAATCGCTTCTTCCAATGTCCAGCCTTCCAGTACGGCCTGCCGGGAGAGACGGATCTTGCCGTTGTCGTCAATACCGGTCACCATCACGGTCAACTCGTCACCGACGTTGACCACATCTTCCACTTTGTTGACCCGTTCGGAATCCAATTGAGAGATATGAACCATCCCGTCAATGTTGGGCAGAATTTCGACAAATGCGCCGAAGTCCGCGGTCCGCACCACTTTACCGGTATAGATCGTGCCCAGTGTTGCGGTCTCGATCATGGAAAGGATCTGGTCGCGCGCGGTTTCGGAATCGCCGGCATTGGACGCGGAAATGTAAACCAGCCCGTTGTCGTCGATGTCAATTTTGGTGTTGGTCTTTTCCTGCAGCGAGCGGATGTTTTTGCCGCCGGGGCCGATGATGGCGCCGATCTTGTCGATCGGGATCTGTACAGAGGTGATCCGAGGCACGTGCGTCTTCAGATCCGCGTTCGGGCGGGGAATCACTTCCAGGATTTTACCCAGGATAAAATGGCGGGCGTCCTTGGCCTGCGCCAGGGCGATCCGCATGATCTCAGTGGTGATACCGCGGATTTTGATATCCATCTGTAACGCAGTGATACCCTGCTCGGTTCCTGCGACTTTGAAGTCCATATCGCCCAGGTGATCTTCCGCACCCTGGATGTCGGTCAGCACGGCAAAATTATCGCCTTCTTTGATCAGACCCATCGCCACGCCGGTGACCGGGGCTTTGATCGGCACACCGGTGTCCATCAGCGCCAGTGTTGATCCGCAGACAGAGGCCATAGAGCTGGACCCGTTTGAGCTCATCACTTCGGAAACCAGCCGGATGGTGTACGGAAATTCTTCTTCGCTGGGGATGACGGGTAGCAACGCCCGTTCCGCAAGCGCGCCATGCCCGATTTCGCGCCGGCTTTGGCCGCCGAGACGTTTTGTCTCGCCGGTCGAAAAGGGCGGAAAATTGTAATGGTGCATATAGCGCTTGTTTTCAACCGGCGACAGGGAGTCGATCTCCTGCGCGTCGCGCGGGGTTCCGAGCGTCGCGTTGGTCAGCACTTGGGTTTCACCGCGGGTGAACAGACCGGTGCCGTGCGCGCGCGGAAACACATCCACCTCACACCAGATCGGGCGAATTTCGTTCAGGTCGCGTCCGTCCGGCCGAATGTGTTGGTCCAAAATCCGGCTGCGGACGATTTTTTTGTAAACTTCTTCAAATCCTTCCGCGTATTCGGCGGCTTTTTCTTCATCTTCGTTCTCTTCACCAACGAAAAACTCAATGGTGTCGGCCTTGAGGTCTTTCAATCCATCGGCCAGTTCCGCTTTGGTATGCGGAGAATCGAGCAGATTTTCCATTGCCAGGCTGCATTTTTCGTATACGGCGTCTGTGATGGACGGGTCGATTGCGAAAAGTGGGACCTCCCGTTTCGGTTTCCCGATTTCGTCTGCCATTTTTTGCTGGATTTCCACCAGCGGCTGGATGGCCTGATGCCCAAACGCGAGTGCATCGACCATGACTTCTTCGCTCACTTCATTCGCACCGGCTTCTACCATCAGAATGGCGTCCGCGGTTCCCGCGATGCGCAGATCCAGATCGGATTCTTCCAACTGCGGATAAGTGGGGTTAATGATGAATTTGCCGTCGATCCGTCCCACACGGACAGCGCCGACAGGGCCGGCCCAGGGGATATCGGAGATCATCAGGGAGGCTGACGCCGCGTTGATGGCCAGAACATCCAGCGGATTATCAAAATCCGCCGAGAGGCTATACAAAATGACCTGTACTTCATTGCGCATATCCTGCGAGAAGAGCGGGCGCAGCGGCCGGTCGATCAGGCGGCTGGTCAGCACGATTTCGCCGGATGGGCGGCCTTCGCGCCGGAAGAATGAGCCGGGAATTCGTCCGCCGGCATACATTCTTTCTTCATATTCAACGGTCAGCGGAAAGAAATCCTGTCCTTCTCTGGTTTCCGCGCTCATGGTGGCAGCGGAAAAAACGACGGATTCGCCCAATTGAATGGTGACGGCGCCGCCGGCTTGTCCGGCCAATTTGCCGGTTTCGAACGTGATGGTTTTACCACCAACTTCAGTGGTAAACCTTTTAACTTCTGGTTTCATACCTGTTTCCCATTTCTCTCATTTGGTCAGGGACTGAAAAAAGACAGGAAGGTCGCTTAACGACCAATACATCCTGAATCTATTCTCTGAATAAATCCAAAGATGCGCGAAATTCCGATCTTGTTTCAATGCCTAACCGAAATGAGGCAACAAAATCTAAGAGCTGCTGAAGCAGACTCTTGTAATTAAAAAAGAGCAGATGAATTGATTCCCATCTACTCTTCAAAATCCTCCAAATTATTTTACGCGTAGCCCGAGTTTTTCATTCAGCGCAACGTAGCTGGCGTAGTCTGAGCGCCGCAGGTAAGCCAGTAAACGACGGCGCCGGCCCACCATTTTCAGCATCCCGCGCCGGGATGATTCATCGTGCTTGTTATTGCGGAGATGCTGCGTCAGATCTGCGATCCGTTTGGTCAGCATCGCGACCTGAACTTCAACCGATCCGGTATCCGTCTCATGTTTTCCGAAATTGGCGAAAAAATCCTGCTTTTGTTCCTTTGTTAAAGCCATGACAATTGCTCCTCTAAAAATCTATTTTGCAAGTCTCCATACTTCAAGCGGCGCCTGAAGAAGGACCAGTCAACTGATCAATTATATCACAGGTTTTTTGGGGGATAGTATGTTATTTATTGACGGGTATGGTCCGCAGCAGCGCCGCAATGGCCGGCTGCGATTCGGGTGGGAGCAGCGGCAGCATTTTCCTTGAGATCCGGACTACTGTTTTTGTGGCCGATCGTTCCAGCATCTGCCGGATAAAAAAAGCGGTCTCGACCGGTGATCTTTTCAGTAGGATCGTCATCAGATCAATAATATCTGATTGGAGTGCGGCCGGTGTGTCCAGGAAAAGGAGTTCCAATGCATTGAAGATTGCGGGAAGATTGATATAGTTCTGGTCATCGGCCAGGATGATCAATGCTTGCAGACCGGTCTTTTTTTTGTTGTGTGCTTTATTCTCGCACCATTCTTTTGCCCGCTGCATCAGTTTATCCGGTTCATTCCGGCGGATGGATGCGGTACCGTTTTCCAAAAAAACTTTTTCGAAGAAAGGATCCCGTTGCTCGGCGGTCCAATTTTCGATCCGCTGCAAAACATCATCAATAAATTCAGAGGGAAGTTGCCCAAGCATTCTGGCAGCGATAATTTTCATTTCGGTATGCGGATCCTGCCAGAGCAGATCGCAGAGGGCCAGCGCAGCTTGCGGATGTTCGCGCACCGATTGATAAAGCGCAATTTCCAACTCCCGCAGTACAAGCGGCGGGATGTTTAAGTCGGTCGTCCGGATGGAAGTGACAGCTCCCTTACCGGGTTTATAGGCCAGATCGGTGTATTGCTCGAATAACGACAGTAAACTGCGGCGAAACTGCTCCGGATCCATAAAGGTCCAGAGCAGGCTGTTGATTTGTTTCCGTAATTGGAGCAGGTTAACAGCAGTCATTCGTTCAAGCGGATGGCATTTTTAAGGTTCGAGCACCGAATCCTTATGTCATCTTGAGCGTAGCGAGGCGGAGTCGAGAGATCTTCAAGATTCATGAATAAGCAATTTTTCATGCAAATTACGCCGCGATGGGATGATTCTCCACCCGGATTATTATTTAATGCTGTTTGAGGATGTCTCGACTCGTTGCGCTCGCTCGACATGACATGTTTCGTAGTTTTATTATTGTTGCGCTACGCGCAACAATAATAAAACTACGATTTCTTCCTTGCAAATTTGAATTTTGACGCTCTGACCATTTAATAAGCCTTTGAAAAATATATTTTCTGGGCTGCATCCGCCTGACAGTAAATACATTTTCCGTGGCCGTCCTTCTCCTGGTTGAGCGGGATGCAGCGAGTGGTGGCTTTGGTCTCTTCCTTTATTTTCTTTTCGCATTCAGCGGAACCGCACCACCAACTTTCGGCCCACCCGTTTTCGACAATTTGTTTAAATTCATCGTAGGTGTCGGCCGGATGGATGTTGGCGTCCCGGAAGTTGGTCGCCTTCTGCAGCATCGCGGCTTGGATGGTATCCAACAGTTCCTGCACCTGCGGGGCAAGATTTTCCTGCGAGAGGAAAGATTTCCCGTCCCTTCCTGGAATATCCCGGCGTGCCGCCATGACGGAGCCCTTTTCCACATCTTTCGGCCCGATTTCCAGCCGCAGCGGAACACCGCGCAGCTCCCATTCGTGATATTTATATCCAGGCGTAACTTCTGTACGGTCGTCCAGTTTTACCCGGAAGTTTTTGAGTTGCTTACGGACATTCTCAACGGCTTCCATGACGCGGCCCTGTTCTTCATCGTTCTTGTAAATCGGAACAATGACGATTTGATAAGGTGCCAGACGAGGCGGGAGAATCAGTCCGTTATCATCGCCATGCGTCATGATGATGGCGCCGATAAAACGGGTCGAGACACCCCAGGAGGTGGTCCAGCAATACTGAAGCGTATTATTCTGATCCAGGTATTTAATGTCGAACGCTTTGGCAAAATTTTGACCCAGATTGTGACTGGTTCCGGCTTGAAGCGCCTTGGTATCGCCCATCATCGCTTCAATGGAATAGGTATTGACCGCACCGGCGAATTTCTCGCTTTCGCTCTTCCGTCCTCGCAAGACGGGAACCGCGGCTTCGTTGATGGCGAAGTCGGCGTAAACGTCCAGCATGCGCAGCGTTTCTTCCTGAGCCTCTTCCGCGGTGGCGTGGGCGGTGTGGCCTTCCTGCCAATAGAACTCCAGCGTGCGCAGGAAAAGCCGGGTGCGCATTTCCCAGCGCACAACGTTAGCCCACTGATTAATCAACACCGGCAGATCCCGGTAGCTTTTGATCCATTTCGAGTACATGTGCCCGATCACGGTTTCGGAGGTCGGACGAATGACCAGCGGTTCTTCCAACACCTGTCCGCCGCCGATGGTTACAACAGCCAGTTCCGGCGAAAAACCTTCCACATGGTCCTTTTCTTTTTCAAAGAAGGATTGCGGGATCAGCATTGGAAATGCCGCGTTTACATGGCCGGTCTCCTTGAAGCGCCGATCCAGTTCTTTCTGCATATTTTCCCACAAGGCCCAGCCATAGGGCTTGACGACCATGCAGCCGCGGACCGGCGCGTAATCAGCCATGTCAGTCCTCAGGACGACCTGGTTGTACCATTCAGAATAATTTTCACTGCGGGGAGTTAATTTTTCGTCTGCCATTTTTATCCATATCCGATTGAATTTTTACGAACAATGATTATTTTTTATTGTAAAGTGTCCAGTGCAATTTGCGCTGATTGCACCTGTTCCGAATGCCAGCCGGTCTCCGTCGTCATCTTTTTCAAATGCGCAAAACATTTCTTCTGTTCACCCGGCGGAATTGAGAAAAAAGCGGACAGGATAAGATCCGGGTTGCGGGATAAAATCTGTTCCCAAAATACTTCAAGCGAATCGTTTTCCAAAAAGTACCTGCCCATAATAAAAAATCGTATTTGCCTGTCCGGGTCTCAAAACTATTCCGAAAATTGAACAGGCCGGTTCCGAAAAGTTATCTATGCGCGCCCGTCTGATTTGTTTAGAAATAAACTCCAGATTTCCGACAGTGCGGAATTTTCTGAGTTGAATTTTACCATTGATATTCGAAACCTGAGCGAACGCTGACGGTATTGGGCGCTGGCTTCCCTATTTTTCGCGCTGGCCTGTATAATTTAATGGGTGATTTGAATGTTAAAATCAGGCTGAATTATTTTACAAGACGTTGCTGGTTTTTCGGCACAAATTGACAGGAGGGTGTTCCGGATTGAATGTACACCCTGACGATGTCTTATAAATTTTGAATTTTTTTTGGCTAAAGAGCGTATAGAGAATGATTGGAGAACTTATGAAAAATAATTATGGCCTGGTTCTCTCAGGCGGAGGAACAAAAGGCGCTTATGAAGTTGGCGCCTGGAAGGCGATTAAAGAGCTTGGAATTCCGATTGGCGGAATCGCCGGGACTTCTATTGGAGCGCTTAACGGCGCGCTTTTTTTGCAGGATGACGAAGAAAAGACTTACTCGGTATACAACAATATTCAAATGTCGGATATTTTTGGAACCTTGGATAGTATTGATCAGGAGAAGAGTTTATTCAGTGTCGATAATATTCGTGGGCTGATGAAGGAGTATGTTCAACAAAAAGGGCTGGACACAGCTCCGCTGGAGAATTTGATTCATGAGAATGTTGACGTGGATAAGGTTTACGATTCGCCGCTTGACTTTGGTATTGTGGCGTTTTCCTTGAAAGACTTTGCGCCGGTGGAGAAGTTTAAGGAAGAGATGACCCGCGATTCGATGGTGAAGTACCTGTTGGCATCGGCCAGTTTCCCGATTTTTAAGCCAATGAAAGTTAAGGGGGATCAATTCGTTGACGGCGGGGTTTATGATAACATGCCGATTAATATGCTGATTCAACGCGGCTATAAGAAAATCATCGTGATTGACGTCGTCGGGTTGGGCCTGCGCCGGAAGATTGAAAATCGGGACGGCATTTTAATTAAGATGATTCGCTGCAGCGAGGATCTTGGCGGCACATTTGACTTTGATAAACAACGGATTGCCAAAAACATCCAGATGGGTTATCTGGACACGCTGAAAGCCTTCCAGGATCTGCAAGGGCATATCTATTATTTTTCGCGGGATACGTTCAATAAGCTTTCGGAAAATTTCAGTTTGAACACGATCTATGGCCTGGAGACCGCCGCGAAGTTCTACAAGCTGGAACGGTATCAAATTTATTCCTTTGATTCGTTTCTGACACAGATATGGGACAAGCATAAAAGTGCGCAGGAGCTTTACCATGAATATAACCGCAAAGGATTTTTGCAGAAGCTGATCGAGACACCGTTACAGGTTTTTGACCTGGTCGAGAAGGGGTATGTTATTGCGTGGTTTGAAGACATGATTGCCACCTGGCCGGGGCAGGA
>CALCQT010000146.1 GCA_937894825.1 uncultured Anaerolineaceae bacterium | reverse complement strand
GTCAAAATTCATTTCCCGCATTATTCTTTTAGCCTTACCGCGTCACGATCCGCCAATGTGATCCAGCAGGTACTGAATGGCGGCGCGGATATCGGGTTTACAGTGGGAAAAGCGTCGCATCCGGAATTGATCTGCACAGAGGCCTTTTCAGATAAAATTTATCTGGTCACCAATAAGAACACAAAAGCCGGAAACGATATCACGATGGACCAGCTTTATCAATATCCCTTAATCATGCTGGACAAAGCCTCCAGCTCATTTAAATTGATTAAAGAATACATCGTCGGGCAAGGCGGCGTTATGGATAAGCTGAAAATTATGTGTTATTTGGAATCAACCGAGTCTGTAAAAAGCGCCGTCATCAATCAAAATGGGTTGGCTTTTCTGCCTTACCTGGCCATCAAAAAAGAACTTTATAATAAACAACTGCGAATCATCAATCTGCAAAATTTCGATCTGAATTGCGATATCTACTCCATTCATCGCAGCAAAAAAGAAATTAATAATCCGGAGTTGTATTCGGTCATCGAATACTTTATCACGACGGTTAATAAAAGTATTTGTTAGGCGGCAATGTTGCGTCTGTTAATTTTTACGGGGATAAAAATTGTTATGGTTTTTGAATGGTGATTTCCCAAACGCCATTGATCGGCTCAAACACATCCAAAATCGTCAGATGGTTCAGTTTACAATAGGAGCGGACAGATTCAACCGTGCAGCTATGATCTGTAATCAATTTGATGCTGTCTCCGCTGTTTTGTAAATGATCGGAATTCTGCAATTTAAAAATTGGCAGCGGACAGATATCACCCAGACAATCCAGTTTCGTTTCCATACAGGTATTATAAGGGAGGTTTAAGCAGTGAAAAGGGCTTCCCGGCGGAATCATCATGCAGCATTTTTATCGGGAGAAAAAGAAAACCGGCAATTCAGGGCATAAGCATTCGAGCCATAAGCGAAACGCCGATCGGCAACAGCTATTAATGGAAAATTTTCGACTCCGCCGGAAAGAAAGGCACCGCAGGTTGAAGACAATGAAATATGATATTGGGATTGTTATTCCCGTTTATAATGCCACGGAAACGGTCAAAGAATTGCTTCGTCTGCTGATGGAACTTTTAGCGGGATACCGCTGGCAGGTTTGTCTGGTCGACGACCACAGTGACGAAGAAGTATTCCGCTATCTCAGCAATCAATGTCTGCGGGAAGAGGTCAGCCTGATTCGGTTAAGTCAAAATTGCGGTCAGCAAAATGCGGTGTTGTGCGGAATTCGCAGGCTTGCGGACTCCTGCGCGACGCTTGTCACGATGGATGATGATTTACAGAACCCGCCGCAACTTCTCAGGCCGTTAATCAACAAAATTGAGGAAGGATATGACCTTGTATATGCGGTTGCCGATGAAAAAGCCCAACCGTTCTATCGCAAGCTGGGCAGCCATTTGCGCAATCTTTTTTTTACGCTTGTTTTTCACCTGCCGGCAGGAACTCGCGTGAGCAGTTATCGGATCATGACGCATCAATTGGCGAAAAAAATTGCAGCCTGGGATGGAAATTTTTTCTACTTCTCAGCAGCCGCACTCCGGCTGAACCCCAAAATAGCCAACCTGCGATATCCCGCAGAGGAAAAATCCTTCGGGAACAGCGGCTATTCACTGAGAAAACTGATCACCCTTTATTTAAACCTCGTATGGAATTATGGTCCGCTTGCGAAACAAAAGCGCGGAAAAAAGTCAGGCTGTCCTTATACGGTTCAGTCAATCATCGAAGGAGTTCCTTAATCTGAAAACCATCATGATTTTAGGCGGTGCGAATTGTCAATTAAACGCCGTAAAACGAGCAAAAAAAATGGGGCTGCGCGTCATTCTTGTGGATTATACGCCCCATCCACCGGCAGCCTCTTTTGCCGATCTTCACCTGCAGATCAGTACCTTTGATTCAGACGCTTGCTGCCGGGCAGCGAAAACCCATTCGATCGACGGTGTCATGACCGTCGGCACGGATCAGCCGGTGCTCACCACGGCGGAAGTCAGCGCCGAATGCGGCCTGCCCAGCTGCATTTCGCCGGAAACCGCCTTCGCCGTCACGAATAAAATGCGCATGAAGACAATCATGACCGCTGGTGGCATTCCAACCGCGAAGTATGGGTTTATTCATCAAGATTCGACCGAAAGCGCATTCTTAAATATCCCCGCTCCCTATGTGCTCAAACCGCTGGACAGTCAGGGACAGCGCGGCGTATTCAAATTGGACACGATTCAGGATGTCTTCAACCATTTTCCGGAGACACTGCGCTTTTCCCGCGCTGAACACGCCTTAGTCGAAGGATTCTACGAAAGCGATGAAATCACGGTCAGCGGCTGGGTCACGGAAAAGACGCTGAGGATCCTGACGGTGACCGACCGGCTTTTGCTTCCGGCAGCCGTCCATATTGGCATCTGTATCGGTCACCGCTACCCATCGATCCATATCGGCCGCTATGCGGAAATTTCCGCGATCTGTCATCAATTGGTGCAAGCGTTTCAAATCGACAATGGCCCGGTCTATATTCAGATGCTGATCGGGCAGGATGGCATCATCGTCAACGAACTCGCCTGCCGCATCGGCGGCGCATTTGAGGATTTTTTAATCCCTTATGCCACCGGATTCGATATTTTATCCGAAATGATTCACGCTTCGCTGGGGGACGAACTGACGCCTCCACCTTTCGACCTGCCGATCCAGGCTGCCGGCAAAATCGCGAAAATCACTCCGCTGTCAGAAATGAAAACGCTGCCTTTCATTTTGGACGCAGGCTATAATTATGCGGCGGGAGAAGCGCTCCCTGCCGTCCAAAACGCCACCGCGAGATTTGGACATGCCGTGATTATCGGGGACTCAAAGTCACACCTTCAGGAAAATGTCCGGGAATTCTATCAGCGGATGGAAGTGCTCGATAAAGACGGATCTAACCTGATTATCCGCTATTATCCTGAAGCATAGCATGATCCCTCTGAAGAAAAGAAAACGAATGAAAAGACAAACGCGCCTGATTTTTAGTACGATCTTTCTTCTCGTTTTAGCGTTCACCGGATGCGATAAAAAAAAGAATGAGATCATTATCGCGGAACAGTTCGGCATTGCGTACGCGCCATTGACTGTCATGAAAGAAATGCATCTCCTTGAAGAGAAGCTTCCCGGAATCAGTATCCAGTGGAAACAATTCGGCGGGCCGACCGCCATCCGCGAAGGCATGCTCAATGGGGATATTGACATCGGATTCATGGGACCTGCGCCGGTATTGATCGGCATCGATAATGGCATGCCGTGGAAATTTGCGACCGGAATCAGTTTCAACGAGGTGGCGATCGTGACGGATCGGGAAAATATCCATTCGTTAGCCGATTTCACAGCGAACGACCGGATCGCGATTCTTTCTCCTGCCTGTACACAACACGTGCTGCTTTCCATGCTGGCGGAAGCGCAGCTCGGAGACCCGCACGCATTGGATAACCAACTCATCTCCATGAGCCATCCGGACGCAACCAACGCCCTTCTCGCGGACACAGAAATTACGGCGCATGTCGCCACACCGCCCTACTTGGGGATTGAATTAGCGGCTGGCGCACACGCCATCGCCACCGGGCAGGAGATCATGGGCCAGCCGTTCACATTTATCACCGGTGTCACCACGATCCGCTTTCATGAGGAACAATCTGCAGCCTATGACGCTTTCCTGTCCGCGCTTGAGGAAGCCATTGGATATATCAACCATAACATGCAGGATGCCGCGGCCATGTTAGCGCCGGTTTATGAAATCAGCGAATCCGAGCTGATCGCACAAATGCAATATGAGGGAACGATTTACTCGACCGAACTGGCAGGCATCGAAAAACTGGGCAAGGCGATGGTTCGGATGGGGTTCATCCGGGAAATCCCCGATGACGAACAACTTTATTTTGAAAATGCACAGCGTGTAGAATATGAAGGCGAATAAAAACCGCCGGCTCTCAAAACCGCTGATTCGTCTCGGATGGATCATTCTGCTGCTATTCCTATGGGAATTCGGCGTCAAAGTATTCAAAATTTCACCCTTGTTGTTTCCACCGGTTGAAAGCGTTTTGCAGACTTTATGGACCAGTTTCATCCGCGGCGACCTTGGGTTTCAGGCGCTCTATTCCTTTGGATTTATCTTGGTCGGCTTAACCATCTCAGCCGTGCTGGCCATCCTGCTGATCTTGATCGCGTTCCGCTGGCCGGTGGCGGGGAGTTTCATTGATACCGTAACCGCCATCGCCCACCCACTGCCGGGACTGGCGCTGCTGCCGCTGCTGATCATCTGGTTCAGCGCGGGGTCCGGATCTGTGCTGGCGATTGTTGTCCATTCCGCTCTTTGGCCGATTCTGCTCAATTTGTTCAGCGGATTCAACGCCGTCCCGCAAATCTATATCGACGCTGCGCGGAACCTCTCCATGTGCAAAAGCGACATCATCCTTTCGGTTATGTTCAAGAGCGCGCTGGGATATTTCATCAGTGGGCTAAAAATTGGCTGGGCGCGGGCATGGCGCGCTTTGATCAGCGCTGAAATGGTCTTCGGCGCGATCGGCGCAAAAGGCGGCATCGGCTGGTACATTTTGAAACAGCGCACCTTTATGAACACCGCCGGCTTGTTCGCAGGGATTGTCATCGTGGTCGTGCTCGGAATTCTGGTCGAGGACCTTTTTTTCAACTGGCTGGAAAAAGTGACCATCCGTCGCTGGGGAATGAGTGCCGCAAATGATAAAGAATAAACCACTGCTGGAATGCAACCATGTTTGGAAAGCTTTCCCCAACGGGGAAGGGAACCTGTCTGTGCTGGAGGACGTCCATTTCAGCCTGGCGGAGGGAGAATTCTTCGTCATTCTGGGACCAAGCGGCGGGGGAAAATCAACCTTACTGCGCGTTTTGGGCGGATTTGAACCGCCGGACAAGGGTGAAGTATTGCTGGATCAGGTGCCGGTGCGCCAGCCGGGTCGTGATGCAATCATGATCTTTCAGAGCTTTGATCAATTGTTCCCCTGGTACACACTGAAACAGAATTTGATCTATGCGTTGAAAAAAACCGGCGCCGAAAGTGATCCGAGAAAAGCAGCGGCAGAAGCGGAAATTGACCGGTCTGGCTGACTTCGCAGCTGCTTTCCCGCATCAGCTTTCGGGCGGGATGAAGCAGCGCGGCGCACTGGCCCGGGCGCTGATCCTTCAGCCGCGCCTGCTCTTGATGGATGAACCTTTTTCCAGTTTGGATTTTTTGACCAGAAACGAAGCCATCCAAAATATCAAACAGCTCCATAAAAAAATGGGCACGACCATCCTGCTGGTCACGCATGACATGGATGAAGCCATTGAGCTGGGGACGACCCTCGCGGTGCTCAGCCGGGAGAGGCACCGTTTTGTGTTGCAAAAGGAAAACGCTCCGCAAAAAATCCAAAAAGCGGAGCTTGAAGCACTATATCATTATTGATACCAGGTTTTTCTTCCTCGTTTACATCTCGTAGATGCCCCTCGAATCATCAATAATCGACCCGATAGATCGTGACCGTGCCATATTCTCCGTTCCCGATTAAGTCCTGAATACGCACCCCGAACACCGGATCAAAAAAGCTGCCGGCCATCGTACAATGCTCCCGGCAAAAATTTTTCAACTCCTCCACGAACAAACTGTTGCCGTAAATCGGATTAAAATTGGGGCGGTTCTGATAAATAAAATCGAGTTCATCACTGTACAGGATATATTCAATCTCATTATCAAGGATGTACGCCGGGATTCCCGATCCTTTCATCGCATAGGGCAAGTTGCGGTAATCCCGAAGCATGTCATCCTCAAAATAAAAATCGGTATTCAAATTCGCCAGCACGCGCGCGTCTTTCGGAACAAATTGTGCGATCCGGTCCAGGTAAGCGTCATAGGAAATGCCCAGCCATGGGCGGATTGAAACGACACTGACGGCAAGCACCAGCACACCGGTGCCCGCCAGAAGCCGGCCGCGGTGATTCTCACTGAGGATCGAAAACATGGCAGCTGTCAACAACCAACCGATCGGAAATAGAAAGAGAATACTGGTTTGATTAAAACGGCCGATGACCGTGATGCCTGCGACGATCCCCACCCCGGCCATCAGCAGCGAGATGAGTTTCTCCGTCTGCTCCGGCAGCTCATTTTTCATGACAAGCCCAAACACAGCGCAAATGAATGCGGCGGAAAGGAATAGCACCGCTTGAATCCGAATATCCGGCATGAAATACGTCCCGCTGGACTGAGACCAGATGCGCGCGAAGAACCCAGACACTTCACCGATCTTTTCCCCGACCGGCGCCAGCACATTAAAGGATTCCTGCCCAACCGTGAAGTAATGCCGGATGAAATCCTTGTCAAAGCCGAAACTGAGCGCAACTGCCAGTGCGGCAAACACAGCGGTGATCCCCGCATACCAGCCGATCAGCGCAACCTTTTTTTGCCGAAGACCACAGCGGTAAAACAAAACGGCCCCGCATGAACAGGCCAGCAAAAAGCTGTTCGGATGAATGAAGACACAAATTCCGGTCACCAGCCCGGCCAGCAAAACCGACCGACGGGTAAGGCGCTCTGAGAGCAAGGGCAACAGACACAGACAAAGCCCCAGGCAGATGAAAACCTCACTGCGGGCAAAATGAATTGCTTCAATAAACTGAACATCCCAACTGAGGGCAAGCATACACAGAAACGCGAATGAATCCCGCCGGAACAAACGCCGCGCGCAATGGTAGAACACAAAAAGGCAGCAACAGCCAACGATCAGACTCAGCAACCGGACAGAAAACAGACTGTAGCCGAAAACCCGGATCATCCCGATCTGCAGCAAATGGAACAGTGTCTTGATCGCGTGCGGATAACGGGGCTTGGCATCAAAGAAAGTTTCTGTCACGCCCAGGTCTCCATGCAGCAGCATATTCCGCGATAAACCGGCCAGCCAGCTCTCGTCCGAGTGCATATGCGGAAAGCGGGTCAAAAAAAGCAGATGAATTCCTGCATAGAAGAGAAGATACAGCCAGACTTTGAGAAAAGAAACCTTTATTTGGCTTTTCACCGGGAATCAAGCGCTCCTGAAAACAGAGATTTATCCGTCATCAAATAACACTATACTGCATTAGGTTTTGTAATAGTGGACCTGGCGAATATCGATGTACAATACCTTTTGTTTGTGACGGTTTGCACAAGAGAAGAGAGCGTCTTCTGCAGACGCGTTATTGATGCTTTACTACAAAACGAACGGCCAATATTTTTCAACTATAACACAGGAGGTCAGCGATGAGATTGATGGTCAAAAAGTTTTCGCTCTTTTTGACTTTGGTGATGGCTGCAGCCGTACTCACTGCATGCAATTCACATGAATATGCAAAAGGTGAGAGCAAACTGATCGAGGCAAAAGAATTAAGTGGACTCGCCGGCGCTAAAGATAGTGTAATTGTTGACATGCGTTCCGCCGAAGAATATGCGGATGGACACGTTTTAGGGGCGGTAAATATTCCGGTGTCGGACATTGTAATCAACGTTCCGGTAAAGAATATGCTGACCTCAGAGAAAAAAATTCAAAAGGTTCTCAGTGCGGCCGGAATCTCAAACGATACGCGTGTCCTTGCTTACGATGCGGATAAGATGAGCGCCGCGCGCATGCTCTGGACTTTGTTTATGTATGGGCATGAAAACGTGATGGTGATTAACGGCGGAATCGACGCGATCCAAAAAGCAGGCATTGCGCGCACCCAGGATATTCCTGAAATTGTTCCGCCGTTTTCGAAGCGCGTGAACCCGGCCAGAACTGGCTGGCCACGATGAAAGAAGTCGCGGCGATTGTCAATGAACCGGATCCGAATATTGTCCTGTTGGACGTGCGCAGTGACGCGGAATACACCGAATTCGGCAAGATCCCCGGTTCGATCATGATGGATTACCTCGGCAATTACTATGCCGATGGTACCCTGAAAAATGTCCAGACGACTCGGATCAACTATCTGAGCGCCGGCATCCAGCCGGAACAGGAGATCATCATTTACTGTCAGACCTCGTTTCGCGCGGCGCCGGTTTTCCTGGAGCTCTATAACGCCGGGTACCGGAACATCCGGATTTATGACGGCGCATTTTTGGAATGGACATCCAACTCGGCAAATCCGGTCGAAATGCCGGAAGGAGGCGCTGACGCGCCCAAGAAGCAGGATGCGTCCTGATAAAGGTCGATTTGTTCGGCAAATCTGTTTCCGCTGTTTGCTGAGCTGATGAATTCGTTTGATTCTACATCATTGAAAGGATTTACAAATAAAATGAAAAAAAGTTTTTCAATTTGGATGACTGTTGCGCTTGTTTGCTGCCTGGTTTTCGCTGTCAGCGCCGTTGTTTCAGCCGACGAGACCACAACCATTGACAATGCCGTTGTCGCCGAAGCCGCGATGGACTATTTCGCGAACTTCCCGGATGACCGGCACATGAGCAGCGTCGCCGATCTGTTCGCAAAGATGGACGCCGGTGAAGAATTGCTGATCCTGGATGTGCGCCAGCCGGACGCTTACGCCGAAGGTCATTTGGTGGGCGCGATTAACATCCCTTATGGTCCTGCCGTCGCGGAAGCCCTGGAGCAGATCCCGGATGATGTGCCGCTGTACATCAATTGCTATACCGGTCAAACTTCCTCGCAGGTGGTCGCGCTGCTGAACATTGCCGGCAAATACGCTACCAACATTCAGGGCGGGTTCAACAATGGTATTTCCAAAGCCGAAGGGTATGAAAAATATATCACTTTGGATGAAGCTACCCTGCCAGAAGAAGTTTATGAAGTGGATCCCTCCATTAAAGCAGCAATCACAGACTATTTCAATGAAGCGGTTTCCAACACTTTCAAATATTTCAACTTTCCTCCGGAAAGCCTGATTGAGCTGGTGGACGCCGAGAGCGAAGATTACACGATTCTTTCCGTCCGCAGAGCGGAAGATTTCGCGGCCGGCCATATCGCAGGCGCAATCAATATCCCGTTCGGCGTCGGAATGCAGGAAAGTTTCAGCACCATCCCAACCGACAAGCCGGTTATCGTCAATTGCTATACCGGACAAACCTCATCCCAGACACTGGCAGTGCTGCGCATGTTGGGCTTTGAGGCCTATTCACTGTCCGGCGGTGTAGGTTCCGTCGAAAGCGGAGCCGGCTGGCTCGGTAAGGGCGGCGAATACGTAACGGATTAATTCCTTTATCCCGTCGAAAACCATCCCGCGAGTGTCCCATGCGGGATGGTTTTCTTATACAGAGAAACAGCCTTTTGGGCTTGCTTCCTCCTAAAAAATTACCAGATCGCAACCCGGTCTTCAGGAGCGCGCCACATGCCGTCCCCTTCCTGAATGTCAAAGGTATCGAAGAATTCGTCAAAGTTCTGCAATTGAATATTGGCCCGCAATTTCGCCGGCGCATGCACATCGGCCGCCAACAGCAAATGCTCCATCTCCGGCGACAATTTGGAGCGCCAGATCACGGCCCAATTGGTAAAAAATTCTTCCAAATCACCATCCGGCAACCCTTTTACCACTTCCAGCGCACAACTCAGCCCACCGGCATCCGCCGTGTTTTCGGTGACGGTCAACTTTCCATCCACCGTCCCATTGGCATAAGGCAGATCATCAAATTCTTCCACCATGGCTTGGGTAAGCGTATTAAACGCCGCATAATCCGCCTCGGTCCACCAGTTGCGCAGGTTGCCATATTCATCATAAGCCGACCCATTGGTATCAAAAGCGTGGGAAATCTCATGCGCGATAACGGCGCCGATCCCGCCATAATTTTGACTGTGCGTTTGTTCCAGACTGTAAAAGGGTTCCTGCAGAATAGCAGCCGGGAAATTAATCGAATTGGTCAGCGGGTTATACATGGCGTTGATCACATTGGCCGCGAGCGGCCATTCCGTCCGATCGACCGTTGTGCCCAGGCGCGCAATCATGCTTTGGATATACGTTTTCGTTAATTGCATACCGTTTTCCAGGAACGAGACCTGGTCATCGACAAGCAGCTCGGAGTAAACAGAAGGGAGTTTATCCGGATAGCCGATGTTCAAGACCATGGTATCCAATTTCTTGACCGCTTCGGTTTTGGTCGCGTCACTCAGCCAGGTGTTGTTCAGCAGTCTGTTCTTATATACCGCCACCATCGCTGCCACCATCCGAGTGACGTCCGCTTTGGCCGCTTCGCCAAAATACGTCTGACCGTAATACAGGCCTACCACCTCAGAATAAAGCTGCGAAGCTGTCTCATACGCGACTTCATCTTTCGGCGAAATTTCTGTGGTTCCCATCAGTGTCATGGAATAAGCGGAAGCTGCCTGCCGGTAGTCTTCAGTCAAATAATTCTTCATGGATGTCGTCATCAAAAGGATCATCCAGTTTTTCAATTCTTCGAAAGTATCCGGATTGACCACGGTGTCGATGTTGTCAAAATAGGCCGTACTGGTCAGAACCACCTGATCCGGAACATTTCCGCCGGTCAGGCTGTTCAGAAGCGCTGTCAGGTCCAAATACCGGCTGCTCGCCGAAAAATCTTCCGCGGAGCGGGGGTTATACATTGCGGTGATGACACTTTTTTCTTCAGCAGTCTGCGCGTATGTTACCAACCGGTCATCAAAAGCCAGTCCCTGTTCCACAATTTGCGCAGCTTCAGCCTCACTTTTCCCCAGCATGGTCAGCAGTGTCCGCTGCATCTGCGCAAAGATCGCTAATAACTGATCCCCGATTTCAGTCCCATAATAACTTTTATCCGGCAGGATGTTCCCCGGCATGGCCAGGTAGAGGGCATATTGGGTTGCGTCAGCCATATCCGCCGAAATGCCGTAATCGATCGGGAAAGGCATCCCTTCAACGGCCCAATCCCCCGTCAGCACCGCGTTCAGATCATCCAGCGATTTCAAGGCCTCAATTCTTTCGATGTACGGCAGTAACGGAGCGACACCTTCGGCTTCACGGCTGTCAAAATCCATCGCCAACGTGTAATAACGAATGAATTCGGCCAATTCCGAGTTTCCTTCCGGCACGCCCGTCTTCAACATCTCCGCGAGATCATCACGCACAATCTGATCCGCTTCCTTGGATAACACATAAAAATTGTCTATCGACGGTGAGTCCGCCGGTATTTCCGCCGTGGCCAGCCACTCGGCATTGACGGCCGCATAAAAATCATCCTGCAGGCGAATTTCAGCGGTGATGGGTTCTGACTGACCTGATACAGGTTCCGTCCCGCCCAGAATAAATCCAGAAAGTGTAAAACTAAGCAGCAATATGAGGAATAACAGAATCCAATTTGAGTTTTCTTTCATTCATAGCTCCTATTCAGATAGATAGACTAAAAAAACAATGGTAAAGGTCTATTAATTATACGAAAACATAAGAAAAAGTTTCACAAGCGAAAAAAAGCTGGAAGCGGTTGTCGCGATAACCGTCTCCCAGCTGATCTGATGTGCGTGTCAAATGTTAATCGATCGTGAGAATCACGCTGCCACGCTTGCGTTTGGTGTCCAGATAGCGGTGCGCCTCCACGACCTCATCCATTGGATAAACACGGTCAACCACCGCTGTAATCTGCCCCGCGTCAAACCATTTGCTCAAATCCTGCAAGTCGCTTTTGGTCTCGGCGGCAACATCCAGCCCGCCGACCGTCAGAACCTTGCCGCCGGGGCGAAGCCTGGCTTTGGCCTTTTTCGCGGGGAGCACGCCTACGCAGTCAAAGACCAGCGCATACCGGGTCGCGTCCCACTCAAAGGCTTCACTGGTGTAATCCAGCACATGGTCAGCGCCCAGTGAGCGCAGCAGCTCGTGATTGGCCGCGCTGCTCACACCGATCACGACCGCGCCGTGCATTTTGAGCAACTGGGTCGCCATCGTGCCAACCGCGCCGGAGGCGCCATAGACCATGACCGGGTCGCCCGCCTGAATCCCCGCCTTGCGCAGGAAATACAGCGCCGTTTGCCCGCCGAAAGGCAACGCCGCGGCTTCCTCAAAACCGGCATTTTCCGGCATCAACGCGACCGAGCCGGACGCCTTGACCGCAATTTTTTCCGCATAAGCGCCGATCTTCATCCCGGTGGAACCATAGACACGATCGCCCGGTTTGAATTCGCTCACGCTCGGGCCAACTGAATCGACCACGCCGGCATAAACATTCCCCAGAATGGGGTTGCGCGGTTTGTTCCAGCCATTCATCAGCCGTATGATCGGCTTGAGCAGCCCCGGCGCGTCCAACGAGCGCAAACGCACGTCGGCACTGTTGGCCGCCGCAGCTTTGATATCGACCAGAATTTCATCCGCGCGTGGCTGCGGATCCGGCACCTGCCCAATGTGAAGAACTTCGGGGCCGCCATAACGGGTATACATGATTGCTTTCATGATGTTTTCTCCTTAATTTTGCTTCGTTTCTTCAGGGTGAAAGCTGAAGATTTCTTCCAGCGGCTGCTGAAACACAGCCGCAATGCGGAACGCGAGTTCCAGTGAGGGGGAATATTTGTCGCTCTCGGTCGCCAGGATCGTCTGGCGCGTAACGCCCGTGCGCTCGGCCAGTTCCTGCTGCGTCATTTCGCTATTGATAAAGCGGTAATAGCGGATTTTATTTCGGATCGCGCTGGCCACCTCAATACCCCCTCTCATAATGAAAAATATAAGACAGGTAGAGCACGATCCCAGCGGCAAGATAGCTGAACGCAAACGCATGGAAGAGCAGCGCGGCGGACTGGCCAAGCACAATCAGCAGCATGCCGAGAAAGAAACCGAAACAGAATACGTAGCAGAAATTCCGCACCGCTTTGGCCTCGATCAACCGGTCGCGCTCGTCGGTGACGGTGAAGACGCTCTCCTTGCCGCGAAGTTGCAGGATCATCTGCAACAGGATCGTGCCAACGACTGTCACGGCGACAGACAGCCCCAGGAGCTTGAGAAAAAAGGCTGCCCACAGACTGATCTGCCCTTCCAGTGGGATTCCTGCGGTCGTCGCCCGGCTGGCCTCGTTGTAAAGGGGAACAAAGACGGCTGTCTGCCCCAGGATTGAGAATATTGCGATTTTGCTTCGATGTGTCATGATTTATACCTTCCTGCTTTTTTTATGTCCGCGCTACAACACGAACATAAATCCTTTCATTTCTGATTAATTCCAAAGTTGTCTCTGGAACGATCAATGTAAAATATTTTTAACTTAGTATATTGTTTTTTTTACACACTGTAAAGATTATTTTCCAAACAATGACAGCCAAACAACAAATTGCTTATCCACAAAGTCGATAAAACCAGCTTCATATCGGTGATTTCCTATCATAAAAATTGCGCTGTACCGCCGGAAAATTCAATTGTGTTAGAATTCCCGTATGGTGAATTTTCAAATTGTTTTGGCGTCCGCGTCCCCGAGAAGGCAACAGCTGCTTGGCTGGGTGATCGAGGAATTTACCGCTCGCCCTGCGGACATTGATGAGACACCGGAGCCGGATGAGGATCCGCTGGCTTACTGCGAACGCATGGCTGTCGGTAAAGCCGCCGCTGCCGTTTCGCAGAAAACGGATGGAGAGGAAATCATCCTCGCTTCGGATACGACGGTGTTTCTCGATAAAGCTATTTATGGAAAGCCGCGGAACACGGAGCATGCCATAGAAATCCTGCACCGCCTGCAGGGCCGGCGCCACACAGTCGGCACCGCCGTCGCCATCCTGAAACGAAACGGAACAAAACTGGCATGCCGCAGTACCCTCTGCAGCACCGAAGTAACCATACGATCATTCACAGAAAATGAGATTGAGGCCTACGTCGCCAGCGGCGACCCGATGGGCAAAGCCGGGGCTTACGCCATTCAGAACGGCAAATTTCATCCGGTCGAATCCATCCATGGCTGTTATGCCTGTGTGATGGGGCTGCCCCTCTGCCATACCGAACTGCTTTTCAACAGTCTGGAAATTGAATTTCCGCATGATTTTTCCCAGCGCTGCAAAGCGGCCATCCCTTATCCCTGTCCGATTGAAAAACAGGAAATCCGCCGTTCGGCGATTGTGAAACAGCAAGAGAGTGAGTACGATTTATGAAGCGAATCCTTCCCCTGATTTTGATCCTTTCCCTTTTGGTCTCATCTTGCGGGCTTCTGCCCACACCGGAACCAACGGCCATCCCTGAGACACCGACTCCGGTGCCGACAGAGACGCCGCTTCCCACTGCGCAAGCAATGACCACTTCGGTTCCGGAATCAAACAACACGGCGGAAACGTTCCTGTCCGCCTGGGAACAGGAAGATTACATCGCGATGTATAACCAGCTTTCGCAGGTCAGCCGTGACAGTATCACGTTTGAAGATTTTTCTGCCCGGTACACAGAAACAGCGACCAATATGACGCTGGATAAAATCCAGGGCAGTGTTACCTCATCACTGATCAACCCTGCCAGCGCCCAGATTGGCTACCGGGTCACTTACGAGACCAGTATTGCCGGCACCCTTGAACGGGATATGGTAATGAATCTGACGTTGGAAGGAACCGAATGGAAAATACTATGGGACGATGGCATGATCATGCCCGAATTACGCGGGGGGAACAAACTCACGCTGGATATCACCGTCCCCAACCGCGGCACAATTTATGACATCAACGGCGTCCCGCTGGCATCCGAAACAGAAGCCTATGCCATTGGGGTCGTCCCGGCCTCAATCGCCAGCAATCGCTGGGGAGCTTTGATCAACGAACTTTCAAGACTGACCGGAAAAACAACCCATATCATTACACAGTTGCTTGAAGAAGCAGAACCGTACGACTATGTCATTATCGGAGAGGTCCCCGCTCAGACTTTGGAAGAGCGTTATGACGCGATTTCAAGTTACGCCGGGGTTTATCTCAACCCATATTCCGCCAGCCGCTTCTATTATGACGGAGGCGCGGCTCCCCATATCACAGGATATGTACAACCGATTGGCGCCGACGAAGCGGAAGCGATGAAACGGAAAGGATACCGGGTTGACGAGCGGGTCGGCCGCCTTGGAATCGAAAAATGGGGCCAGGATTATCTGGATGGAGAGCGCGGCGTTTCATTGTACGTCTCCGATCCGGAGGGGAACGCAATAACCCGGTTGGCCAAGACCGACATGCAGGCCGCGGATACCATCTATACCACCTTTGATGAAGGGTTTCAGTATGATTTACAGCGGGCAATCGCAGGCTTCAACGCCGCGGTCGTTGTGGTCGAGAAGAATACCGGACGCGTCGTCGGACTGGCTTCCTCACCCACCTTTGATCCCAATCTGCTGGATTACAACAATTACAATTCCTTTTACAGCTCCGACTTGCTGTATGGATATAATCGCCCGATGTACAATCGTGCGTCACAAGGGCAGTATCCGCTGGGTTCGGTGTTCAAAATTATTTCCATGGCAGCTGCACTGGAAAGCGGCATTTACAACATCAATGACACGTTTGAATGCGGCTATGAATTTACCGAGTTGGACGGCGTAACGCTGACTGACTGGACGCTGGAAAAAGAAGTCGCAGCGAGCGGGCTGCTGACATTGGGCGAGGGGTTGATGCGCTCCTGCAACCCCTGGTTCTACAAAATCGGTCTGGAACTGCATCGTCAGACCGGTGCGAACACGCTGCCGGATATGGCGCGCGCGTTTGGGTTGGGGTCATTGACCGGCATCGGTGAAATTGAAGAGGAACCCGGTAAAGTGGATACCCCGTCAGACGAATACACCTCTGTTCAGCTGGCCATCGGACAAAGCACCCTTTTGGTGACGCCGCTGCAGGTGGCCCGCTTTGTCGCTGCGGTCGGCAACGGCGGGACACTGTACCGTCCACAGGTGGTCGAGCAAATCGTCGACGCCTCAGGGAATGTCGTCTATGCGTTCGAACCCGAGGAGCAGGGGAAATTACCCGTCTCAGCGGAGAATCTCAAGCTGATTCAGGATTACATGCTTGAGGTGACCGCCAATACACGCGGAACCGCATACGGCACGTTCCGCCACATCCGCTACCCGGTCTGGGGAAAGACCGGAACCGCGCAGACATCGCCCGGCGTTTTGCCGCATGCCTGGTTCGCCGGTTATACCGACCGCCAATTGGAGGATAAACCGGATATCGCGATTGCTGTGTTGGTCGAGCAAATCGGGGATGGTTCCGAATTTGCCGCGCCGATTTTCCGCCGCGTTCTGGAATTGTATTTTGACGGACAGGCTTCATTGTTGTACAACTGGGAAGCCGGCGTTTATATCACCAAAACGCCAACCCCAACACCGACCATGACGCCGACTCCGGTCCCGACAAAAGCACCATGGCAAATCACGCCCGATTCCGAAGAGAATTCGGAAGGCTGAGCTGATGCTGAGGCAGGGACGCGTATTGAAATACCGGTCAGGATTTTATTCCGTGTTTACAGACAACCGGCTGATCACCTGTAAAATCCGCGGCCGCCTGAAATCCGGAAGCCGAAACGAGGACCTGATCGCCATCGGAGATCTGGTAGAGTTTACTGAATTTGAAGATCAAACCGGAGTGATTGAAAGAGTAATCCCCCGGAAAAACGAGCTGATTCGCATGATGTCCGGCGTTCAAATGGAGTACCGGCAAATCCTGATCAGTAATCTGGATCAGATTTTGATTGTTTTCGCCTGTGCCAAGCCGGAACCGCGGCTGCGTATGCTGGACCGTTTTCTGGTGATCTGTGAGAAACAGGAAATTCACCCGATCATTATCGCAAACAAGACGGACCTGACCGGGATTGAACGCGCAAAAGAGATTTTTGCGATCTATGAAAAAATCGGTTATCAAACCGTATACACTTCCGCGGTGGATGGTCATGGGCTGGAAGAACTTTCCGCCCTATTAAAGGAACGCGTCACAGGATTGATCGGTCCTTCCGGTGTCGGAAAATCCAGCCTGATCAACCGAATCGAACCGAATTTGAATCTGAATGTGAACGAAATCAGCGCCTATACGGAAAAGGGGCGCCACACGACCGTTGTCCGCGAAATGTTCCCGTTGAATTGCGGCGGCTTTGTGGCGGATCTGCCCGGGCTGAAGACGCTGGCGTTGTGGGATATCGAAGCCGAGGAATTGGACGGCTATTTTCCTGAAATCCGGCCGCTGGTTTCCCAGTGCCAGTTCAGTGATTGTACCCATAATGCAGACGAGATCGGCTGTGCGGTCCAAAAAGCGGTTGAAGAGGGACTCGTCAGCCCGGAACGGCTGGATTCCTATCTGCGCATCCGCTCCGGTCAGGATGAGCTCGAAAAGTATTAAAATAGATTACCGTACCACGGCGTTTAAAATTGCATCAGAACGAAAAAACCATGGCAAAGCCGATCCGTAAAACTTTGGGGAGCAAGGATTCACCACACATCATCTCGCTTGTGCGTATACTTCAAACGCAGAACAAGGTCACCATCTGTAACTGGTGCCTCAATTACGCTGAGCAGCACATTCTGCCTGTTTTTTCAAAGCACTATCCGGATGATCTGCGCCCTCAAGGCGCATTGGACGCCGCGCGTGACTGGCTTGCGGGCAAGCTCAAGTTGCCGGCG
>CALCQT010000145.1 GCA_937894825.1 uncultured Anaerolineaceae bacterium | reverse complement strand
TTTTAGCTTTAAATTGCTTTATTTTTCCCCTAATTAGAGATTACTGCCGAGACGGTAAAGCCTTGATAATAGGCTGTTAGCGGATATTATCGAGTATAATGAGTGCAAGAAAAAGGCAGGTTTTTGAGCAAAACCCTTGCACTTGGAGTAAACATGAATCGACGACGACGCAAACAAATCGCTTTCCACGACGCCCCAATTGGCTTTGCCGGTGCCCGCATCTTTCCGGACAATCGCTGGGTGCAGTTGAGTGAACTCTTGCCCTGGGATCTGATTGATGAGAAGTATGCGGAGAATTTCGAAGGCAGTGAGAACGGTAATATCGCGGTGAGCAGCCGGATCGCCTTTGGTGCGCTTCTGATTAAGCAGGAACTTAACCTGTCGGATGAAGACACGGTGACGATGATCCGTGAGAACCCGCACTGTCAGTTTTTTCTGGGTTTTCCGGAGTTTACGGATGTTCCCCCGTTTGATTCCAGCAAGATGGTTGCGTTTCGCCGTCGTTTCCCCGCTCCTGTGCTGGCGGAGATCAATGAAGCGATTATCCAGGGACAAGCCAAAGACAATGATTCATCCTCTGACGCGGATAACGATCCGCCTTCCAATAGCGGCACGCTGATTCTGGATGCGACCTGTGCTCCGGCGGATATTCATTTTCCAACGGATGCCGGTGTACTGAATGATGCGCGTGAAAAGAGCGAGCACCTGATTGATGTCCTTCATGCTCGCAGCGGCGGTGGCAGGAAGCCCCGCACCTACCGCCAGGTTGCCCGCAAAACCCACCTGACTCTGGTCCGCAGCAAACGTCCGGGGTTCCGCCTGATCCGGAAAACGCTGCGCGCCCAACTGCAGTTTCTTCGCCGCAATCTGGGCCATCTTGAACGGATGGCTGAGACCACACCCTTGACAGAAAAAGAGCGACAGCTGGTTGGCGTTCTGCAGGCTGTTTATGAACAACAGCAGGACATGTACACGAACCGGCGCCGTTCTGTGGAGCACCGTATTGTCAGTGTCAGTCAACCTCACATTCGCCCCATCGTTCGCGGCAAACTGGCGGCCAACGTGGAGTTTGGT
>CALCQT010000144.1 GCA_937894825.1 uncultured Anaerolineaceae bacterium | reverse complement strand
GGCGCGGCGTTTTTTCGCCAGGTCAATCATGTTCGGGCTGTAATCAAAGGCAACCACCGTTGCTCCCCGTTCGGCAAGCCGCTGAGAAAAATTGCCGTTTCCGCAGGCAATGTCCAGGATCAGGTCGCCCGGATGGACATGAAGCAGTTCTTCGGTATGCGGGCGAACCAGGTCACGGTGAAAATAATTGGATTCATCGCCCATATAGGTGTCCCAGAATTCGGCATTGGTTTCCCAAGCGGAAAGACCGTTATCTTTTGCTGTCATGGCCTGCTCCTTCCGTTATTTGATTTCTCTGATAATGCATCCTTGCCTTTCGTGCGCATGGGTGTTTGTTTTCACGCTTTGGCCAGCCTGACAGATTGCTCACGCAACTGTATTCAGCTTGAATTGCCATCTGAAAACACCAATACAGCAAGCAATAAAGGTATATTCCCATCTTTGACAGTCATTAAAGAAAAAGAAGCCATTGTCGAAATTAATCTAAGCTTAAGTAGAAGAGGGGTTGATCAGAGAATCAATATGACGGACTTCACAAATCTCGTAAAGTATTTCGGATTGAAAATCAACGAAAAATATTGCTTTACTTACGGAGTTCAAAAAAATCCTCAATATAGCTATTCACGACAAGCAATTGACTTCATTGTGGAAGAGATCAGTAAAGATCCGGAAAATATATTGATTGTGATAAAAAAAGCTAACCCCAGGAGCAAAGGATTCTAAGTGATTACTCACCTACTCCCATTCGGGAACCCAGCTATATCCTTCATAAGTTAGCTATAATAACATTATATGATTTTTTCTTGCTAAAATCAATATATCTGTTTATCAACAATTTTGTGCCCCGGGAGGGACTCGAACTCTCAACCTAAGCGTTAGGAGTGCTTTGCTCTATCCTGTTGAGCTACCGGGGCTTACGTTTCGCTATTATACCATTCTGTTGTAGAATTAACCGCAGTTCAGACCGCGCCGGCCCGCAAAAATCGCGGGATACGGGGCGTTTGCGTAGCAAAAATTCAGAGGAAAGATGCGCTATTCTTACACTTTTGAAACCACAATCGGGAAACTGCGAATCACGGAGGACGACAGCGCAATCACTGGATTGGAACTGCCGTCCGCCCTCAAAGAAACCGATGAAGAGCACGACGAAACCCCGCTGCTGCTGGAAGCTGCCCGTCAATTAGGCGACTATTTTTCCGGAAAGCTGACGGTCTTTTCGCTGCCGCTGGCCCCTGCCGGAACGCCGTTCATGAAACAGGTCTGGGACCAACTGCTAAAAGTACCCTATGGCCAAACCTGCTCTTATAAAGACATCGCGGTCGCCATCCATCGGCCGCTGGCCGTCCGGGCTGTCGGCATGGCCAACCACCGCAACCCGATCGCCATCATCATCCCCTGTCACCGGATCATCGGCGCCAATGGCTCGCTGATCGGATACGGCGGCGGACTGCCGCTGAAACAAACCCTGTTGGATCATGAAAAAAGGATCCTGCACGCCTGATGGAATCCACAAAGGGCATCCTATTCCTCGGCTCGCAAATCACAACCGGTGGAGCCCAGCGTGTGCTGCTGGATCAGGCCGGTTGGTTCCATGCTCAGGGATACAGGGTGCAAGTCCTCTTCTATTATGACAAGGATGGGTGCCTTTCCGAATGGCAGCAGCGTTACCCGTTCCCGATCGATACACTTACCGCCTACAAACCAGGCGCCGGGCTGCGCAACCTGCTCGGGCTCATGCCGGGGCTGCTCAAACTGGACAAATGCATCCGGGAATTCAAGCCGGACGCCATCGAATGCTTCACGCACGACGCCAACCTGGTCGGCATCCCGATCTCCTGGCTGTGCGGTGTGCCGGTGCGAATCGCAACCCATCATGGCCGGTTTGCCAGCCTTTCCGGGCTTCGTGGGAAGCTTCACGCCCGGCTGATCAATTCAAGCCTAACAACCAAAATCGTCTGCGTCTCCGGCAGAGCAAAGAACCAGGCCCTTGCGGAAGGGATCCATGAAGACAAAATCCG